>DATKPX010000256.1:0-3515 GCA_035523855.1 Allostellaceae bacterium | reverse complement strand
GAGCCGGCTGACCGAGGGCATCACCGGCATCTTCACCAAGAAGCGGCTCGATGCGGCGACGCTCGAGGAGCTGGAGGAGCTGCTGATCTCCGCCGATCTCGGCGTGACGCTGGCAGCCGAGGTGACGGAGACGCTGCGCCGCACCCGCTACAACCAGGAGATCGCGCCGGAGCAGATCCGCGCCGTCCTCGCCGAGGAGGTGGCGCGGCGCCTGGAGCCGGTGCAGAAGCCGCTGCCGGTCGATCCCGCGAAGAAGCCTTTCGTGGTGCTGGTGGTGGGCGTCAACGGCAGCGGCAAGACCACCACCATCGGCAAGCTCGCGAAGCTGCTGCGCGACGAGGGCCGGAGCGTGATGATGGCGGCGGGCGACACCTTCCGCGCCGCCGCCGTCGAGCAGCTCAAGATCTGGGGCGAGCGAACGGGAACGCCGGTCGTCGCCAAGGCGACCGGCGCCGATGCGGCAGGCCTCGCCTTCGAGGCGATCGAGACGGCGCGGCGCGACGGCGCCGAGGTGCTGCTGATCGACACCGCCGGTCGGCTCCACAACAAGGCCGACCTGATGGCAGAGCTGCAGAAGGTGGTGCGCGCGATCAAGAAGCTCGACGGCGAGGCGCCGCACGCGGTGCTGCTGGTGCTGGACGCCACCGTCGGGCAGAACGCGCACCAGCAGGTGGAGATCTTCCGCGACATCGTGGGCGTCACCGGCCTGGTCATGACCAAGCTCGACGGCACCGCCCGGGGCGGTGTGCTGGTGGCGATCGCCGAGAGGTTCGGCATGCCGATCCACTTCATCGGCGTCGGCGAGACGGCCGAGGATCTCCGCCCCTTCGACGCGCGCGCCTTCGGCCGCTCTCTGGTAGGCTTCGACGACTGACACTCACCTCGGGAGGAGCAAGCTCATGGGACCGCAACGCTTCACGCCGCTGACCCTCGAAACGATGGACCCCGAGCAGCGCCGGGTCGCGGAGGGCATCATCAGCGGCCCGCGCGGCGGCATGCGCGGCCCCTTCAACGCGCTGCTGCGCGCGCCCGAGCTCGCCGAGCACGCCCAGAAGCTCGGCGCCTATGTCCGCTTCGGCTGCTCGCTGCCGGAGGCGCTGAAGGAGATGGCGATCCTCATCACCGGCCGGCACTGGACCGCGCAGTACGAGTGGTACGCGCATAACCAGCTTGCCTTGAAGGCCGGGCTCAACCCCGCCATCTCCGCCGCCATCGCCGAGGGCAAGCGTCCGGCCGAGATGTCGAAGGAGGAGACCGTCGTCTACGACTTCTGCACCGAGCTCCTGGAGACAAGGACCATCAGCGACGCCACCTTCGCGCGGACGCGCGACACCTTCGGCGAGCGCGGCGTCATGGATCTGGTGGGCGCCGTCGGCTACTACTCCCTGGTCTCCATGTGCCTCAACATCGACCGCTATCCGCTCCCCGACGGCGTCGCCCCGCCGCTGAAGCCGCTGAAGTAAAATCTGGGGCTTCGATCAGCCCTCGCCCGCGAAGCGGGAGAGGGAGGGGCCCGCCGCTGCAAAGCGGCGGGAGGGTGAGGGCAACTCGGTGCCCATGTTATTCTGCCCATCATGTCCCTTCGACGCGCACGTCAGCTACGACTCACCATGACCGACGCCGAGCGTCGGCTATGGGCGGCACTGCGCGGAAGACGGCTGCAGGGGTACAAGTTCCGGCGCCAGCACCCGCTTGGCCCTTTCGTGCTCGACTTCGTCTGCATCGAGCATCGCTTGGTGATCGAGGCTGACGGCGGACAACACGCCGACAACGAAGCAGACCTGCGCCGTACCAGGTGGCTGGAAAGCCGAGGATGGCGTGTCATCCGTTTCTGGAACAATGAGATCTTGAAGAACACCGAGGGTATCGTGGAAAGCATCCTGCGGGCGCTGTCGCCTGAGGATCCTTGGCTGGACGGTCGTGACCAGCAGCCACCCTCACCCTCCCACCGCTGACGCGGTGGGTCCCTCCCTCTCCCGCTCCGCGGGCGAGGGGAGACCCTCCTGACTGAAGACTGCGGTAACCCTACTCCGCCGACGCCTGATCCAATATCCGCGCCACGTGCAGCGCCTCGCGGTGGGCGCCGTCGCGGATCTGGTGGCGGCAGCTTGTGCCGCTGGCGGCCAGCACGGTGTTGGCGTCGGCCGCGCGCATCCTCGGCAGGACGCCGAGCTCGCCGATCTTCAGCGAGACGTCGTGGTGCTCGGCCTCGTAGCCGAAGGATCCGGCCATGCCGCAGCAGGTGGACTCGAAAGTCTCCACCGCGATGCCGGGCAGGACTTTGAGCGCCGCCACGCTGGATGCCACCGTGTTGAACGCCTTCTGGTGGCAGTGGCCGTGCAGCAGCACTTTCGCCGGCGCCGCGCGGCCGACCGGCAGCTTGAAGCGGCCGGCAGCCGCCTCCTCGGCGACGAATTCCTCAAAGAGCTTCGCGCGCAATGAGAGCCGCTTCGCCTCCTCGCCGGGCAGCATGGCGAGGAATTCGTCGCGGAGCGTGAAGAGACAGGAGGGCTCGAGGCCGACGATGGGGACGTCGCGATCGAGATAGGGTTTGACGGCCGCCAGCATGCGCCGCGCCTCCGCCTTCGCCTCGTCGACGAGGCCGGTCGCCAGCAAGGTGCGGCCGCAGCAGAGCGGGCGCTCGCCTGATGGCGTCGCCTCGATGACGCGATAGCCCGCCCGCGCCAGCACCCGCGCCGCCGAGCGCGCATTCTCCGGCTCGAACCAACGATTGAAGGTATCGACGAAGAGCACCACCTCGCGCTCGCCGGCGGTCGCAGGGCCGGCGCGATAGGGGGATGGGGACCATTCCGGCAGCGCCCGCTTCGCGCTCATGCCGGTGAAACGCTCGCCGAGCGCCGCCAGCATGGGCACGCGGTTGCGCAGGTTGAGGAGCGGCGCCGCCCAAGAGACGAAACGAGCATAGCGCGGCAGGTAGGCGACCAGCTTGTCGCGCAAGGTCATCGCGTGGCGCTTGCGGTAGTGATGCAGGAACTCGATCTTCATCCGCGCCATGTCGACGCCGGTCGGGCATTCGCGCTTGCAGCCCTTGCAGCCGACGCAGAGCGCCATCGTCTCCTTCATCGCCTCCGACGTGAAGCCATCCGGGCCGAGCTGGTTGGAGAGCGCCAGGCGCAGCGTGTTGGCGCGGCCGCGAGTGAGGTGCTGCTCCTCCATCGTCGCGCGGTAGGAGGGGCACATGACGCCGGGATCCGCCTTGCGGCAGGCGCCGTTGTTGTTGCACATCTCGACCGCGCCGGCGAAGCCGTTCCAGTCCGACCAGTCCAGCGCCGTGTCGAGCGGGATCGCCTGGTAGCCGGGCTTGAAGCGGAAGAGCGAGCGGTCGTCCATCTTCGAGGGCCGCACGATCTTGCCGGGATTGAACAGGCCCTCGGGATCGAACTCGTCCTTCACCGCCTCGAAGGCGCGCACGATGCGGGAGCCGAACATCGGCTCGTGGAATTCCGAGCGCACGAGGCCGTCGCCGTGCTCGCCGGAATGCGAGCCCTTGTATT
>DATKPX010000255.1:0-13704 GCA_035523855.1 Allostellaceae bacterium | reverse complement strand
TCGGCGCCTCGCCGATGATGCTGTCCTTGATGATGGCGGCGGGCTCGTTGAACTTGGTGGCGCGGATGTCGGCGCCGAGGATGGCGGCGGTGCGGCCGAGATCGTCCATCGAGCGCAGCAGGGTGTAGTAGGCGAGGTTGGAGCGCACCGCCTGCTCGTCGAGGTCGCTGCGGGCGACCGAGGCGGCGTGCTGGTTGTCGCCGGCGAGGCCGTAGACGAGGGCGAGGTTCTGCCGGTTGCGGGCGGTGGCGCCGGGCTGGGTCACCACCTCGCTCAAGGTGGCGATGCCGCCGGCGAAGTCGCCGGCCAAGGCCTGGGAGAGGCCGAGGTTGTTGCGCAGGCTGAGCTGCTCGGGGGCGAGGCCGAGGCCCTTGCGGTAGGCCTCCTGCGCCTGGTCGTGGCGGCCGGCGAGGTCGTAGGCGACGCCGAGGCCGTTGTAGACGCGGGCGTCGCTCGGGTTCTTCTCCGCCGCCACCTGCAGCTGGGCGAGCCCCAGCTGCGGCTTGCCCATCGCCAGCAGCACGTTGCCGAGGCTGCGGTGAAGGTCGGGATCGTCCTTGAGCGAGAGGGCGGCGCGGTAGGCCTCGACGGCGTCGTTATAGGCCTGCATCTGCGCCAGCGTCTCGCCGAGCCGGGCGAGCGGAACCGGATCGCGCTCGGCCATCTCGTGGGCGCGCTTGTAGAGGCCGACCGCGGTGCCGAAATCGCCGCCGGCGCGGGTCTGGTCCGCCACCTTGATCAGCATCGCCTCGCTCTGCTCCGGCGACAGCTTCGCCGGATCCGCGCCCGACGCCTGGCTTCCCGACCACTGCGAGCTCGTGCACCCCGCCAGCGCCAGCATCACCGTCAGCGTCAGCGGACGCAGGAACAGATGACGACGAACGGCGCGGCGCGCACCGGAATTCTGGGTCTCAGACATCGATCTATCTCCTCCTCGCGGTCTCGAACCCACGCCTCGCCAATCGAAGGGCAAGCCGAAACGGTGCGAGGGCACGGTTAATCTGCTGCGTGCAGTCTCGGCGGCCGGGCTTACCAAATCATGAAGACCACCGGCCTATCCCTCTGAAAGTCCCGTGTATTTTGCGCGATTACCCGGCGGCTCGGCCATCCATAACTATGGAGAGGGCGGCCGAGCCGGCGGCGAGGAAGGCGACGGTCGTTAAAGCGCGTTGACGAGGAAGTTGATGGTGAGCGCCAGGATCACCGTATTGAAGAAGAACGCCAGCGCGCCGTGCAGCGAGGCGAGGCGACGCATGTGCTTGCTGGTGATCTGCACGTCGGAGACCTGACAGGTCATGCCGATGACCAGGGAGAAATAGAAAAAGTCCCAGAAATCCGGCGGATCGCCATCGCCCGGAAACTGCAGGCCGCCGGCATCGTCATCGCCGCCTGGCGCCGGCCCGTCGCCGTAGAAGCCATGCGCATAGTGCACCGCGAAGACCGTATGGATGAGGGTCCAGGAGGCGACCACCACCCCGCCCGCGAGCCCCACCCGGAGCGCCTCCATGGCGCCGCTCTCGCCGCTCTGCTTCTGCAGGAGGCCGATGACCGCGGCCAGGCTCACCGCGGCCGCGCCGAGGATCACCGGCGGTATGACCCACTGGCTCGCATCCTGGACCCGCGCCCGCGTCCGCAGCCGCTGCGGCGCCGCCGCCCCGACCGCCACGACGATCAGCGCGAGCCAGAGCCATACCCCCCCAACCCAGGCCAGCGCGCTGCGCATCGACACGCCCCAGCCCTCCGGCAGCGCCAGGAAAAGCGCCGCACCGGCGGCCGCGCAGAGGATCAGCCGGGCACCCGGATGCAGGTCCCGCGGCACACTACGCAAACGTGCAAAGCGCATGAAACCAACCCAATTCAACGTTAAGGGAATTCTAAGGCTTACCGCCGCATGTTGCACCCAAGTGGGGCAGGCGCCCAGCGCAGCAGACCCGGACAGGTGCGGCAGCAGGAGCCGCTCCCATCCGAGCCATTGTGGCCGCGCCGGCGATAATGGGGGAAACCGTACCGATGAGCACCGGACTCGAGGGAGAGTCCTCCGCGCCGATCGCGCGGCGGCGCCGCAGCCTCGGCATCAAGGGTCGACTCTTCCTGGCATTCGGGTTGGTGGCCGCGCTGACGGTGCTCGCCAGCATGGTCGCCTTCGTTTCCTACGACCGCGTCGGCGCCCGGCTGCTCGACATCAGCGAGCGCAATATTCCTGCCATGACCGTTTCCCTGACGCTGGCCAGAGAAAGCGCGGAGATCACGGCGACAGCGCCGGCGCTGTCATCGGCGCCCGACAAGAAATCCCACGACGCCGATGTGGCGGCGCTTGGCGACCATCTGCAGAAGCTCAACGCGCTCATCGAGACGCTGGGGGGCAAACCGGACAGCGCGGCCGCGGCGAGCGCGCTGCGCGAGACCGCCCAGAAGCTGCAGGAGAATCTCGTCAACATCTCCGGCTCCGTCGAGCATCGGCTCGCCCTCAAATCGCAGCGCGAGAACCTCGAGAGCGGCTTGCGGTCGGCGCACCGCCTCTTCGTCGAGAGCATCGGCCCGATGGTGACCGAAGCCTATGCGAACCTCGCGCGAACCCTGCAATCGCCGAGCGCCGGCAAATCGGGCAATCACGATCTCTCCGAGATGCAGGCGCTCACCACCCTCGCCGCCGAGGTCAACCTGTCGCTCGGCCTCTTGAGCCAGGCCGCCACCGCGCCGGACAGCGACTACCTGCAGCCGCTGCAGAACCGCTTCGACGCCAGCGCCGGGCAGATCGACAAGGCGCTCGAGCAGCTCAAGGGGAGCACCAACGGCCAGACGCTGCAGTGGCTGGTGAGCGCGCTGATGAAATACGGCAAGGGCGACCAGAGCCTGCTCAAGGTCCGCCGCGCCGAGCTCGAGGAGACCGCCGCCGGCGCCAAGCACCTGCAGCAGAATCTCGCCCTGGCCCAGGTCCTGGAGCAGGAGGTCGGCAAGCTTGTCGAGCGCGCGCAGAGCGCCGCGACCGCCGCCGCCGCCGACAGCGCCGCGGCGATCGCACAGGGCCGCGTCTGGCTGATCGCGATCGCGGCGGCGAGCCTGATCGTGGCGCTCGGGCTTGCCTGGTTCTATGTCGGCCGCAACGTTGCCCGGCGCCTGCTGGCGCTTCGGCACAGCATGACGGAGATCGCCGACGGCAATCTCACCGCCGTCATTCCAACCGGTGGCGACGACGAGATCGCCGACATGGCGGGCGCCCTGATGATATTCCGCGACCATGGCCTTGCCGCCCGCGACACCGGCGCGCGCGCGGAAGCCGAGCGCCACCGCCTTGCCGAGGAGCGCCGGCGGGAGCTGCTGGCCCTGGCGGAGTCCTTCGAGAGCAGCGTCAAGGACGTCGTGCAGAGCGTCTCCGCCTCGGCGGAGGAAATGCGCTCGACGGCGACCCTGATGGTCTCCACCGCGGACGACACCACGCGCCAGTCGCAAACCGTGGCCAACGCCTCGTCGCAGGCATCGGAGAACGTGCAGACCGTCGCATCGGCGGCGGAGGAGCTGGCGGGATCGACCGCGGAGATCGGCCGGCAGGTGGCGGAATCGAGCCGGGTCGCGAGCCAGGCGGTGGCGGAGGCCGAGCGCACCGGCGCCACCGTCCAGAGCCTGGCCGAGGCCGCGCAGCGGATCGGCGAGGTGGCGGAGCTGATCACCGGCATCGCGACGCAGACCAACCTGCTCGCCCTCAACGCCACCATCGAGGCCGCGCGCGCCGGCGAAGCCGGTAAAGGATTCGCGATCGTCGCCAGCGAGGTGAAGACGCTGGCGACCCAGACCGCCAAGGCGACCGAGGAGATCGGCGGCCAGATCCGCTCGATCCAGGACGCGACCCGCGGCGCCGTCGACGCCATCGTCGTCATCAACGGGATCATCGGCCGGATCAGCGAGATTGCCACCTCGGTGGCGAGCGCCGTCGAGGAGCAGAGCGCCACCACCCGCGACATCGCGCGCAACGTGCAGCAGGCCGCGACCGGTACCCACGAAGTATCGGAGAACATCACCGGCGTCTCGCGCTCGGCCAGCGAGACCGGCCAGGCCGCCACCATGGTGCACCAGGCGGCATCCGATCTCGCGGTGCAGTCGGACAAGCTCAACGGCGAGGTGGAGCGCTTCCTCACGCGCGTCCGCGCCGCTTAACCCCGCTTCCGCACCGTCACGGCGACGCTAGCCGTGGTGATGATGGAAGTGGTGGTGGCCGCCGAAGAAGACGAAGGAGCCGTCGAACCCGTAACCGCCCCAATAGGGTCCGTAGTAGGGGTAGCCATAGGGATAGGGATAGTAGGGGTAGGCGTAGGACGCCGGCGGCAGGCTGGTCGGCACGCTCTCGCCTTTCGCCGACATGCATTGCAGATAGCCCATGTCATAGCGCCGCTGCAGCTCGGCGCCGGATAGCTGCGCCGTGTCGGCGCCCGCCGCGCTGCCGACCAGCAGACCGCTGCCGGCGCCGATGGCGGCGCCCAGCGCGGGATTGCCTGCCGCGGCGCCGATGGCCGCCCCGGCGGCGGCTCCGACCAAGGTGCCGGCGGCAGCGCTGTTGACCGCGCTCTGCTGCGCGGCCGCGGCCGGCGCGGCGCCGCCGGTCTGCACCGACGCGAATTCCCGGCAGCTGACATCGTCCTGCTGGAAATCCGCGAAGCTCTTGTCCTTCGCCGGCAGCGCCATGACGCTGGGCCCGCTCGGCGGCGCGACGGCGCATCCCGCCAACGCCAGGATGCCGACCATTAGAAGCGCCCGCGAATGCCGAGCCATGCTGCTACTCCCGACGCACGCCCCGCGCCACCGACTGGCGCGCTTCTCGTCTTGGGATGAGATCTGATGCGTCCGTCCGGTACTGCAAGGCATCGCACCGCAGCGTTCAAGTGACATTGGAGTTAGGGAGAGGCGCGCGCCCCCCTCACGCGGCGTCGTGGAAGATGATCCCGAGGGTGAGCCGCCGGCCGGCGCGGAGGCGGCTCACGCCGTGACGCAGCGTCACCCGATGCACCCCGCGGGTACCCTGACGAGGCCGGTGACGCACGGCAAAGATCACCGTCTCGCCTTGGCGCAGCGGCACCACCTCGCCTCGCGACTGCATCCGCGGGCGCTGCTCCACCAACAGGAACTCGCCGCCGGCGAAATCCGCGCCCGGCTCGCTCAGCAGCACCGTCGCCTGCAGCGGAAAAGCGAGCTCGCCATAGAGGTCCTGATGCAGCGCATTATAGTCGTCGGGGCCGTATTTGAGCAGCAGCGGCGTCGGGCGCCCTTGGCCGGCCCGGTGGCATTGCGCGAGAAAGCCCGCGAGCTCCGGCGGAAACGCCCCCTTCTCGGCCAGCGCCGTGCGCCAACGGTTCGCGATGGGAACCAGTCGCGGATAGATCGCCTCGCGCAGCGCCTGCACCGGCGGCGGCAGCGGATAGCCGAAATATTTGTACTCGCCGCTGCCATAGCCATGCCGCGCCATCACGACGCGGCTGCGAAACCTGGCATCCTCGTCATAGAGCGCCGACAGCTCGCGGCATTCTTCGGGCGACAACAGATTGGCGATGGTGGCGTAGCCGCGCGTCTCGAGCGACGTCTCCACCTCCCGCCAATCGACGGTGCCGATCCGCGCCGACAGCGCGCTTAGGTCTCGCCTTGCCATCTGCATCGGTCCAGCTTCGCCGCGACTGCGCCGCGGTACTATCCGGCGCTTGCGCTCGAATTCCCGGATGCTAGCCCTGCCCTCGCATCCGCTCGACCTGCTCCCAGCCAAGCCGGGCCAGCACCTTGGCGCGCTCACCCGCCTCCGCCGCCTTGAGGCTCGCCGCGGTCCCCTCGCGCACGCGTCCCATGATCCCCTGCAGGATCGCCGCCAGCCGGAACATGTTGTAGGCGATGTAGAAGTCCCAATGGGGAATGTCGCCGCGCCCGGTGCGGCGGCAATAGGCGTCCCGATAAGCCGTCTCGTCGGGAATCCCGAGCGCCGCCAGATCGGCGCCGGCGAGACCGCGGAAGGCGTTGGGCGGCAGGCGCCACGCCATCATGTGATAGGCGAAATCGCCGAGGGGATTGCCGAGGGTCGAGAGCTCCCAGTCCAGCACCGCCAGGATCCGCGGCTCGCGCGGGTGGAAGATCATGTTGTCGAGGCGATAGTCGCCATGGACGATCGACACCCGGTCGTCCGCCGGCACGTGGCCCGGCAGCCATTCGATCAGGCGGTCCATCGCCTCGATGGTCTCGGTCTCCGAGGCGCGGTATTGCCGCGTCCAGCGATCGATCTGGCGCGCCACATAGTTGCCGAGCTTGCCATAGTCGGCGAGATCGAGCGTGGCGGGATCGAAGCTGTGCAGCCGCGCGATGGTCTCGTTCATCGCGTCATAGATGCCGCCGCGCTCGGCGCGCGTCAGCTCATCGAGGGTGGGCGACCAGAAGACCCGACCCTCCACATATTCCATCACGTAGAAGGCGGTGCCGATGACGCCGTCATCGAGGCAGAGCGCGTAGCTGCGCGGCACCGGGAAGCCCGCCTTGCCGAGGGCGGTGATGACACGGTACTCGCGATCGACCGCGTGCGCCGAGGGCAGCAGCTTTCCCGGCGGCTTGCGGCGCAGCACGTAGCGCGCGCCCGCCGCCTTCAGGCGATAGGTTGGATTCGACTGGCCGCCACGAAACTGCTCGACCTCGAGCGCGCCGCGAAATCCCTCCACGTGCTCCGCCATCCAGATCTCGAGCGCACGCGGATCGAAGCGCAGCCGCTCGACCACCGGCATCGTGCCGACAAAGTCCTGGAACTCGCTCATCCCGCCCCGCCTGGTTGCCGCTCGCCTCATAGATATTCGGAAGCATCGGGCTTGGCAAAAGTGAATTTCTGCTGCGATGCTGCTGCCGGAGAATTCCGGCGGGAGTACGGGCAATGACATCGGACCGCGGCGGCATCTTGAGCGTCGGCATCGGCGGGTTGGGCGCGATCGGGCTGCCGGTGGCGCGCTGGCTCGCGAGCGGGCCGCCGGGACTGCGCCTGGCGGCGATCTCGGCGCGCGACCGCGACCGCGCCGCCGCGCGCCTCGCGGCCGAGGGGATCGCGGCGCCGGTGGTGGCGCTGGGCGAGCTCGCGGCGCGGGCGGAGGTCGTCATCGAATGCGTGCCGGCCGCCGTCTTCGACGAGATCACCCGCCCCGCCGTCGCCGCCGGACGCATCCTGCTGGTGCTGAGCGCCGGCGCGCTGCTCGACCGTCTGGCGCTTGCGGAGGAGGCGCGCCGGACCGGTGCCCGCATCATCGTTCCGAGTGGCGCGCTGCTCGGCCTCGACGCGGTGCGCGCAGCGGCGCAGGGCAGCATCCGCTCGGTGCGCCTCGTCACGCGGAAACCGCCCGGCGGCCTCGCCGGTGCGCCTTATCTCGAGCAGCACCGCATCTCCGTCGAGGGCCTGACCGCGCCGCTCCGGGTTTTCGCCGGCACCGCGCGCGAGGGCGCCCGCGGCTTTCCGGCCAACGTCAACGTCGCCGCCGCCCTGGCGCTCGCGGGTGTCGGTCCCGACGCCACCGAGCTCGAGATCTGGGCAGACCCGACGGTGACGCGCAACACGCACCGGATCGAGGTCGATGCCGACAGCACCCGGTTTACCATGACTGTCGAGGGCGTCCCCTCGGCGGAGAACCCCCGCACCGGCCGGCTGACGCCGCTCAGCGTGATCGCGTGCCTGAAGGGCCTGGTCGATCCGCTCCGGATCGGCACCTGAGGCGGGACGCCAAAAACGTCTCGACGGGAGGCCGCGCGCAGGGCATAGAATAGCCGCCCTCCGCCCATGGTGGCGGTGGGCCCGGGTGATTAAATTCGGCGCAGTCAGACGCCGGCCGTCCGGAAAACATTAAACGCCTGGGGAGGCAAGCCTATGAGCAAGTCGACATCGTCGAGGACAGTTGGCCGTCGCACGATCCTTCGCGCGGGCGTGGCGGCGGGCGCGCTGCAGGTGGCGTCGCCCTTCATCCTGAGCGCCCGCGGCGAGACACCCGTGAAGCTGGGGCTGATCGATCCCTTCACCGGTGTCTACGCCGCCGTCGCGCAAGGCGAGCTCGACGGTGCCAAGCTCGCGATCGAGCACATCAACAAGAAGGGCGGCATCCTCGGGCGACCGGCGGAGCTGCTGGTCGAAGACTCCGCCAACGACGTCGGCACCGGCGTCCAGAAGGCTCGTAAGCTCATCGAGCGCGACCAGGTCGACCTCATCATCGGCGACGTCAATTCGGGCATCGCCTACGCCATCGCGGGCGTCACCTCGGAGCTCAAGAAGCTTCACATCGTCTCCGGCGGCCACACTGATCCGATCACCGGCAAGGACTGCAAGTGGAACGTGTTCCGCGTCTGCAACACCACCACGATGGGCGCCAACGCGATCGCGCAGACGGTGATCGAGAAGCTCGGCAAGAAATGGTTCTTCCTTACGCCGGACTACGCCTACGGCCATTCGGTGCAGGCTTCCTTCGTGAAGATCTTGAAGGAGGCCGGCGGCGCTTATGACGCTGCCCTGGCGCCGCTCGGCACGACCGATTACTCCGCCTATCTCATCAAGGCCAAGTCGTATAATCCCGACGTGTTGATCAACGTCATGGGCGGCGGCGATCAGGCGAACAGCCTGAAGCAGTTCGTGCAGTTTGGCCTCGAGAAGCAGATGAAGGTGGCCGGCACGCTCTATGAGCTCGAGACGCTGCGCTCGGTGCCGGACGAGGCCAAGGTCGGCTGGTGGACCATGGAGTGGTGGTGGGATCAGCCCGGCGTACCGCACGTGCAGGAATTCGTTGCGGAAATGAAGAAAGTGACCGGCAAGATGCCGACGGCACGCAACTGGTTCGGCTACGTCTCGGTGCAGACCTTCGCGGTGCTGGCCAACCAGGAGAAGACCGTCGACGGCGTGAAGCTCGCCCACGCGATGCAGGATTTTGCCCTGCCGCCCGAGGTCGCGCTGCAGAAGAACAAGGTCTCCTACCGCGCGGGCGATCACGAGCTCATGGCCTCGGTCTTCGCCGGCGAGGCGCATCCGGCGCCGAAGGGTGGCGATCCCGACAACATGTTCACGGTGCACACGGTCGTCCCCGGAGAGAAGGCTGCCGGCCCCGTCGAGGAGACCGGCTGCAAGGTCGTGTGGCCGGCCTGATCCCTGATCGGCTGCCCAATTGCTGAGCAACGAGGGGGCCGTGGCATCCACGGCCCCCTTCGTTGAACGGCTCACGTCCGCTTTTCTGCCTGCAGTCGCATCCAGCCGCATTGCCGACCGGAGTGTCCGCCGATGACCATGATCCTCTTCAACGTGACCAACGGCTTGATCATCGGCGCCTTCTACGTGCACATGGCTCACGGCCTCTCGCTCATCCTCAATCTGAGCGGCGTCATCAACTTCGCTCACGGCGGCTTCCTGGCGCTTGGCGGCTACGTCGCCTACACGCTCACGCCGCACATCGGCTTCTGGCCGGCGCTGATCATCTCTCCCATCATCGTCGCGATCGTCGGCATCATCATCGAGAAACTGTTGATCCAGCGCCTCTACGGTCGCGATCCGCTCTACAGCCTGCTGCTAACCTTCGGCCTCGCCTTCGTGATCCAGGACGGCACGCGCTGGTGGTGGGGAGCGACCGGCCTGCCCTTCACCGTCCCGGACTTCCTGTCGCAGCCGCTCAGCAACGAGTTCTTCTTCATCACCGGCTATCGCGTCTTCATGGTGGCGATGGTGGTGATCGCCGTCGGCGCGCTCTTCCTCTTCCTCCGCTACTCGCGCATGGGAGTCCGGATCCGCGCCGGCACCCTCGATCTCGACACCGTCTCGACCCTGGGCGTGAACGTGCGGACGCTGCGCACCTTCAACTTCGGTCTCGGCATCTTCCTGGCGGGCTTCGCCGGCGTGCTCGCCGGCGGCCAGGTGAGCCTGCTGCCGACCATGGGCGACCCGCTGCTGATGCCGAGCTTCATCGCCATCATCGTCGGCGGCGTCGGCAGCCTGCCAGGGACGCTGCTCGGTGGCCTCCTCATCGGCGTCGCCGCGGGCATCACCACCGTGTTCTTCCCCTCCGCCAGCGAGGCGGTGATCTACGTGCTGATGGCGGTGGTGCTGCTGATCAGGCCGCGCGGGCTGCTCGGCGAGGAAGGCATGCTGACATGATGCGTCAGATTCGATCTCAGCAGGCGCTGACGCTCGCCGCGATCTGGGCGGTGCTGCTGCTGGCGCCCTACTGGATGCCGTTCGTGGGTGGCTACACGGCGCTCGGCACCCGCGTGCTGGTGCTGGGGCTTGCGGCGATGTCGCTCAACTTCCTCCTCGGCTTCACCGGCGTCCTCTCCTTCGGCCATGCCGCCTATTTCGGGCTCGGCGCCTACGGCGCCGGGCTGATGCTGAAATACGGCATCCACAGCACGCCGCTCTCCCTCGTCGCCGGCATTCTGCTCGGCACGATCTCCGGCGCTCTGCTGGGCGCGCTCATCGTGCGTCGGCGCGGCGTCTATTTCGCGATGTGCACCATTGCCTTCGGTCAGGTCTTCTACTACATCGCCTTTCAGTGGAGCTCGATCACCGGCGGCGATGACGGGCTGCGCGGCTTCACCCGCGCGCCGCTGTCGCTCGGACCCTGGTCGATCGACATCCTCTCGAACTCCATCGCCTTTTATTACTTCGTCGCGCTCGTCTTCGCGATCTCCGCGGCGGCGATGGCGTTCGTGCTGGAATCGCCGTTCGGGCACACGCTGCTGGCGATCCGCGAGAACGAGCGGCGCGCGCGCTTCCTCGGCATCCCCACCGAGCGCCACATCTGGCTCGCCTTCACCCTCTCCTGCCTCTTCATCAGCATCGCCGGCGCGCTTTATGCGCTCCTCAACAATTTCGCCAACCCGCGCATGCTCGACTACAACCAGTCCGGCGAGATCGTGATCATGGCGGTGCTGGGCGGCATGCGGTCGTTCTGGGGGCCGCTGCTGGGCGCCGCGGTCTTCGTGGTGCTGCAGGACTATCTCTCCAGCATGACGAACAACTGGATGTCGTTCCTCGGCATGATTTTCATGCTGATCGTGCTGTTCTTCCCGCGCGGCGTGCTGGGCATCTTCCGGCGAAAGGAGGCGGCGTGAACCTGCTGGAAGTCCGCAACGTCACCAAGACCTTCGGCAGCCTGGTGGCGGTCAGCAACGTGTCGCTGCAGGTGCCGGCGGGCGAGCTGCACGCGGTGATCGGCCCGAACGGCGCCGGCAAGACCACCTTCTTCAACCTGATCAGCGGCTTCTTCGCGCCGAGCCGCGGCGAGATCGTGTTCGACGGCGGCGACGTGACGCGGCTTTCCGCCTCCAGGCGAGTGGAGCTCGGCATGGCGCGGACCTTCCAGATCACCGAGATCTTTCCGGAGCTCTCGGTGCGCGAGAATGTCCGCATCGCCGCGGAGGTTGCGGCGGGCTATCGCCTGCGCGCCTGGCTCTCGCGGCGCGAGACTGCGGCGCTCGACGGGCAGGTCGATGAAATACTTTCCCTCGCCGCGCTGACGCCGAAAGCCGGCCGCCTGGTGGGCGAGCTCTCCCATGGCGACCAGCGCGCGGCGGAAATCGCCATGTCGCTCGCGCTGAAGCCGCGGCTCCTGCTGCTGGACGAGCCTACCGCCGGCATGGGCGATCAGGAGACCTACGAGATCACCGCGCTCATCCGCCGCCTGCACCGCGACAGCAAATATACGATCGTCCTCATCGAGCATGACATGCGGGTGGTGTTCCACCTCGCCGACCGCATCACCGTGCTGGATCACGGCAGCCTGCTGGCCGCCGGCACGCCCAAGGAGATCGCCGCCAACGAGGCCGTGCAGGCCGCCTACCTGGGACAGGCCGCATGAACGCGCTCGAGACCGCCGGCCTCCATACCTACTATGGCAAGAGCCATATCCTGCACGACGTGAGCCTCGAGGTGCCGGAAGGCGAGATCACCACGCTCCTCGGCCGCAACGGTGCCGGCAAGACGACGACGCTGCGCAGCATCATGGGGCTGACGCCGCCGCGGCAGGGCAAGACCGTCATCCTCGGCCGCGAGACCACCCGCTGGGCGCCGTTCCGCATCGCCGCCCTCGGCGTCGGGTACGTGCCGGAGGGCCGTCGCATCTTCCCCAACCTCACGGTCGAGGAGAATCTCCGCGTGCCCCTGACCCGTGAGGGGCCCTGGACGATCGCGCGCATCTACGAGCTGTTCCCCCGCCTTGCCGAGCGCCGGTTGAACCGCGGCCGGCAGCTTTCCGGCGGCGAGCAGGAGATGCTCTCGATCGCGCGGGCGCTGCTGCTCAATCCGAAGCTGCTGATCCTGGACGAGCCGTCGCAGGGCCTGGCGCCGCTCATCGTGCGGGAGGTCTTCCGCATCGTCGCGCAGATGCGCTCGGAGGGACTCTCGGTGCTGCTGGTCGAGCAGAACGTGCGCATGAGCCTCGAGATCGCCGACCACGCCTTCGTTCTCGACAACGGCGAGATCGTGTACCGGGGTACGGCGAAAGCGCTTGCCGCCGACGAGGAGCGCGTGCTCGCCCTCGCCGGCGCCAGCGCCGCCGAATGGTCGCCGACCGAGCACGCCACGATACCATCCTGAGCGCGATCACGGCGCTAGACGCATCTCCGAGTCGCCGCCGAGTCGTTGCTGAAAAATCCGGCCTGCCTAAGGTTTGATCAGGCATGCGCGCGAGTTATTTCCCTCGACATTAAACTTACGCGCGGGCGCGACGCCGTGCGCCGCCGACGCGCCTGGCGCCTGCATCCGTACCCAAAGCGGTCCGGCCGCGACGGCGACTCGTTGAAATGGCGAAGCTTTCTTCCTCTCGGAAGAAGGCCACTCGGGGCTGTATGAGCCGAGCGGTCGACGCCGGGGCGGAGACCGATCTGTCACTCAATCGCAACAGATCGCAGCGAGATCCTAATTTTCAGCCGTAACATCTTGAGAAAGCCATGTTTCGCTATGATGATTAGTAGGAGAGTCCGAGCGAGCCTCGGTTGCGCATCGGGAGTTCGCGCTGCCGTGCTTCGGGATGGTGCGCCTTGGCCGATCGGTCGGGGGCCAGGTTTGGGGTGATGATGGGTCTTCGCGTGCGCGCCCAGGACCCTGGGCGGTACCCGTCTGATCAGCCGAGCCACGAGGGAGATCCCCTCGTGGCCTTCCGCAGCCCGCGCGCTCACCGGCGGCCGCGCGGGCGAGGCTCCGGCGCCGGTCTTCGCAGACGCACCCAGCAGAGTCCGCCATTGCGCGGGGCGCCCGGCGGCAATGCCGCAAGGCAGGCAAAGTCGCGACAAAGATACGGAAGCTATTTTGTGCCGACGGGGCCAAATTGGGCAGAGAGCGGAGCTCTCGGGTCCCTCGAGTTGAATGATATCTCGGCGCCGGCGCCAAACTTGGAAAGTCCGAGCGCGCGCGAATCAAAAAACGGCACCAGAGCGGCAGCGCTGTCATCATCGGCACGATCCTTGCGTCGTGCCAGGGCATGCAACGATTCCGCAGCGGTCGAGGTTGGATTGCCTCTCGTCAAATGCGCGGCCGCCCGCGGCGGCGTTGTGGCGATGCGGAATCGATGTCGTGAAATTTCCGGATGCTGCCGCCGATCGTATGAATCGCCCTGAAATATGAGGGATTCCGCGTATGCAAAAGGAAAGGTTCGGTCCAATTTCCCGCTTATTTTTAAGAGTGGCTTAATCACGCGCCCTTAAAATTTGCGTTAATGCCAGGTTAATGCCCTGGCGGGG
>DATKPX010000254.1:0-4970 GCA_035523855.1 Allostellaceae bacterium | reverse complement strand
AACGGCGTCTCGCTGCCGACCCGCGTGCTCGCGGTGCTGCCGCCCCGCGCCGCGCTGCCGGAGCGCCATCCGGCCGCCGGGAAACAGCTGAGCGCCGGCCGCGCCACCGCCTATGTCTGCCGCGGCCAGACCTGCTCGCTGCCGATTATCGATGCAGATGCGCTCGCGCAAGAGCTCAATCGTTGATTATTCAACGGAGAGGCTGAATGCCCACGATCACCATCCCGAGCCCCGTCGGCCCGCTCACCATCGAGCAGGAGGGCGATGCCATCGTCGCCGTGCATTGGGGCCGCGCGCCCAAGGAGGCGCCGACGCCGCTGCTGCAGGAGGCGGCACGCCAGCTCGGCGAGTATTTCGCCGGCGCGCGGCGCGACTTCGATCTGCCGCTCCGGCCCGAGGGATCGCCGCTGGAGCAGAGCGTCTGGGCCGCGATGGCGCGCATTCCCTATGGGCAGACGCGGAGCTACGGCGAGATCGCCGGCGAGGTGGGCGACACCGCGCAGTCCGTGGGCAGCGCCTGCGGCAGCAATCCGATCCCGGTCATCATCCCCTGCCACCGCGTGCTGGCGGCGCAGGGAAAGCTCGGCGGCTACAGCGGCGCCGGCGGCCTCAAGACCAAGACCGCGCTCCTGGTGCTGGAAGGCGCGCTGCTGGTCTGACCCCGGATGTCCCAGAGCAGTTTCCGCCGAAGTGGAAACCGGTTCGGCGCAGAAAATGCGACAAAACCAACAAACCTGGAGCGCGTTCCGATTCTATCTAGTCGGAACGCGCTCTAGCGCTTCGGCGTGATGATCGGCACGTAGACCGGCGCGCTGCCGCCGGTGGGTGGCGGCAGCGGCGCGGCGTCGCTGCCGAAGCGGTAATCGACCAGCGTCCCGTCCGGCGCGAACAGCACCTGCAGGCCCTTGGCGCTGCGCTCGCGCGTCTTGAGATCGATCACCTCGTAGCCGTAGGCGAGAATCTCCTGGCCCTGCTGCTGCACGAAGGGATAGATCGAGCGGCCGGAAGGCGCGCCGAGCAGCTGCTCCAGATCCGCCTTCGTCGTCTTCGCCCGCTGCAGCGCGCTCAGCTTCGACTCGTCGAAGTTCGAGGAGTCCTGCTGGAAGTTGCTGACGAAGCGATAGGACACCAGCTTGTCGTTCCAGAACAGGAAGGTGACGGAGCGATCGTTGATCGAATCGCTCATCAGGCCGGGCGTGCGCTCGACGAAGGTGTAATTGAGGCTGACATAGGAGCCGGCGGCCAGCACGACATCGAACGGCCCCTTCGCCGCCGCCGGCTGCGCGCTGTCGAAGCTGATGGTGGCGGTGGCCTGCCGGCTCGGCTGACCGTATTTCTGCAGCACGTCGGCGCGCGTGGTGGTCCCGAGGGTGACGCTGTCCGCCGTCGGGCGGACGAAATTCCGTCCCGCCGTGCATCCCGCCAGCACGAGAAGCGCCAGCAGCGCCAAGGTTCTTGCCGTGGTCATGACTTCCCTCACCTCATGCTCTAGAACAGCGCCGGCGGATCGACGATCTTCGGATTGCCGCGCGGCGCCGGCACCGGATTGACGTCGCTGCCGAAGCGGTAATCCGTCGCCCAGCCATCGGCGGAGAACAGGACCTGCAGGTCCTTGGTCCGCTGCTGCAGCGTTTTCATCTCGGTGATCGTGTAGTGATAGGAGAGGCGCTCCTCGCCGGGCCGCTGCACGAAGGGATAGACCGCGCGCCCGGTCGGTATTCCGAGCAGCTGGCGGAGCTCGCCCTTGGTGGTCTTGCCCTTCTCGATCCCGCTGATCTTGGCCTCGTCGAAATCCGTGGAGTCCTGCTGGAAGTTGCTGGCGAAGCTGTAGGCGACCAGCCGGTCGTTCCAGAAGATGAAGGTGACCGCGCGCCGATTGACGTCGAAGCTGAACACCGGCGATTCCTTCTCGGCGAAGGCATAGGTCAGGCTGACATAGGTTCCCGGCGCGAGGACGATGTCGAAGGGGTCGCGCGGCGGTGCCGGCGACGGCGATGCCGGCGGCGATCCGCCGGGCAGGCCTCCGGCGAGGCTCGACTGCCGCGCCGGCGGCCCGTATTTCTGCAGGATCTCCGCGCGGGTGGTGGTGCCCAGCACCACGCTGTCGGCGGTCGGCCGCGCAAAGTCCCGACCGGCCGTGTTGCATCCCGCCAGCAGCAGCGCCAGGCCCAGGATGAAGGTGCTTGCCCGCCGACCCATGCTCTCCCCAAATGCGTTCTTTCTTCCCCGACAATTCTATCGTTTAAGGTAGGCGTGTAAAGGGCCGCACCGCCGGCGGCGCTGTCGGCCTTCACGCCTTCGTTTCCGCCCTCGCCGTGACAAGCGTCGCGGCCGCGGTCTATGGTTGGCGAAATCCCAGGGAGCCCAACCATGCCCGACGTCACCATCCGTGCCGCCGAGGGCGGCAGTTTCTCTGCCTATCTCGCAACACCGACCGGCGCCGCCGCCGGCGGCAACGGGCGCGGCCCGGGCATCCTGCTGATCCAGGAGATCTTCGGCGTCAACAAGGTGATGCGGGACCTCGCCGACGGCTTTGCCCGGCAGGGCTATGTGGTGCTCTGCCCCGATATCTTCTGGCGCCAGGAGCCCGGCATCCAGATCACCGACAAGACCGAGGCGGAATGGGCCAAGGCCTTCTCCCTCTACAAGGGCTTCGACGAGGCGACGGGCGTCGAGGATCTGAAGGCGACGCTGAAGCATCTGCGCGCGCTCCCCGCCTGCACCGGCAAGGTGGGCGCCGTCGGCTTCTGTCTCGGCGGCAAGCTCGCCTATCTGATGGCGACGCGCTCGGACATCGACGCGTCGGTAGGCTATTACGGCGTCGCCATCGAGGCCGCGCTCGACGAGGCCACGAGCATCAGGAAGCCGCTCATGCTCCACATCGCCGAGAAGGACGAGTACTGCCCGCCGCCCGCCCAGGCGAAGATCAAAGCGGGGCTCGGCGGCAATTCTCAGGTGACGCTCCACAGCTACGCCGGCCAGAACCACGCCTTCGCCCGCGCCGGCGGCCAGCACTACGACAAGCAGAGCGCCGACCTCGCGAACGAGCGGACAGCGCAGTTCTTCAAGAAGAATTTGGTTTGAACACAAACGCAAGGGAGCACGCTCGATGACTCATGCGATCCGTTTCCACAAGGCCGGCGGTCCGGAAGTCCTGCAATGGGACGAGGTCACGCTCGGCAAGCCCGGGCCCGGCGAGGCGCGGGTGCGCCACACGGCGATCGGCCTCAACTATGTCGACACGTATATCCGCAGCGGCCTCTATCCCTCGGCGCTGCCGAGCGGCCTCGGCGCCGAGGCGGCGGGCGTGGTCGAGGAGGTCGGCTCCGGCGTCACCGACATCAAGGCGGGTGACCGCGTCGCCTATGGCAACAGCCCGGTCGGCGCCTATTCCGAGGCGCGCATCATGCCGGCGGACCGCCTCGTGGTGCTGCCCAACGGCATCAGCGACCAGCAGGCCGCCGCGATGATGCTGAAGGGCATGACGACGCAGTACCTGATCCGCCAGATCTTCAAGGTGAAGCGCGGCGATACGATTCTTTTCCATGCGGCGGCAGGCGGCGTCGGCCTCATCGCCTGCCAGTGGGCGAAGTCGCTGGGCGCCACCGTCATCGGCACCGTCGGCAGCGACGACAAGGCGAAGCTCGCCAAGTCGCATGGCTGCGACTATCCGATCGTCTACACGCGCGAGGATTTCGTCGAGAAGGTGAAGGAGATCACCAAGGGCGAGAAGGTGCCGGTGGTCTATGACAGCGTCGGCAAGGACACGTTCCTGAAGTCGCTGGACTGCCTCCGTCCCACCGGCCTGATGGTGAGCTTCGGCCAGTCCTCGGGCGCGATCGGTCCGGTCGATCTCGGCATCCTCGCCGGCAAGGGCTCGCTCTACGTGACGCGCCCCACCCTCAACACCTACGCGGCGAAGCGCGCCGACATGGTGGCGATGGCGAAGGACCTCTTCGACGCCGTGCTCTCGGGCGCGGTGAAGATCGAGGTGAACCAGACCTATCCGCTGAAGGACGCCGCGAAAGCCCACGCCGACCTGCAGAGCCGCAAGACGACAGGCTCGACGGTGTTCACGGTCTGACGCTTGCCCAGGGGCCCGCGCGTCCTTCGACGCGCGGCCCATTGGGCCGCTTGCTCAGGATGAGGGAGATAGGTGATGGCGCAAAGAAAAGCGCCTCATCCTGACCAAGCGAAGCGCGTCGAAGGACGCACGCAGCCGGTCCCAAGCAGTTAGACGCGCCGAGCCACCGGAAACAACCTCTCCGACGCAAGTCTCGCGCCCGCGCTCAGCGTGGCGAGCTTCGCCCAGACCACGTCCTCGGCGACGCGGCCCATGCCGGCGGAAGTGTCGAAGCCGCAATCGGTGCCGGCGATGACGCGGCTGGGATCGCCGACCGCGCGCGCCGCGCGCTCGATGCGCTCGGCCACCACTTGCGGGTGCTCGACGAAATTGGTGAGGGTGTCGATGACGCCCGCCACCAGCAGCTGGTCGTCCGCCAGCGGCAGCGCCTTCAGGCAGTCGATCTCGTGGGAATGGCGCGGGTTGGCGAAAGGCAGCACCAGGGCGCCCGCCTTCGCCTGGCGCAGGATCGGCAGGATCTCCGGCAGCGGCACGTCGCAGTCGTGCGGCGCCTCGTAATTGCCCCAGCAGGCGTGCAGGCGCACGCGATCCCTGGGCACGTTGACGAGCGCGCCGTTGATCACCTCGACCACGCTCTCGACGAATCCCAGGAACTCGCCGAGCGGCCGCTTCAGGTAGGAGACGTGCCGCTCCAGCGCCAGGTCCGGGCAGTCGAGCTGCAGCAGGAAGCCGGCATCGACGATCGCCTCGTACTCCACCTTGAGCGCGCGGCCCAGCGCCTCAAGATAGGCGCGCTCGCTGTCGTAGTGCTCGTTGCGCATCGCCGCCGCGACGATGCCCGGCGACGGCGCGGTGAGGAAGGGCTCGACGAAGCCCTCCTCCTGCT
>DATKPX010000253.1:0-7713 GCA_035523855.1 Allostellaceae bacterium | reverse complement strand
CCAGCTCGTCAGCGCCAAGCCCGGAGTTCCCTGAGATGAAGCCGGTCGCGCCGACCGAAGACAATCCCTGCCGTCCGCGGCACTTCAAGCCCGCTTCCTGCGGCGCGATGCCCGTCGACGGACCGGAGAAGCAGTCGCTGGAGATGAGCCGCAGCCGGCTCCTCATAACCGGCCTGCTGTTCTCGCTGGCGTTCCTCGCCATCGGCCTGCGTCTCGCCGAGGTGATGCTGCTGAAGGACGGCGAGCCACGGCTCGTCCGCGCCCATCAGCGCGCCCATGCGCAGACCGTGCGCGCCGACATTGTCGACCGCAACGGCGTGCTGCTCGCCACCACCCTCGACATGCCGTCGCTCTACGCCAATCCGAAGCAGGTGATCGACGCCAAGCAGGCGGCGCGCCAGCTCACCGCGGTGCTGCCCGACCTCAACCGCGAGGAGCTGCTGGCGAAGCTCACTTCGGACCGCAGCTTTGTCTGGATCAAGCGGCAGCTGACGCCGGAGCAGCAGTTCGAGGTGAACAAGCTCGGCATCCCCGGCCTGCAGTTCGAGACCGAGCATCGCCGCCTCTATCCCAAAGGCAGCGTGACCTCGCACGTGGTCGGCTTCGCCGGCATCGACAACAAGGGTCTCGCCGGCATCGAGCGCGGTCTCGACGACCAGCTCACCACCAGCGATGAGCCGGTGCAGCTCTCGATCGACCTCCGCCTGCAATACATTCTCAAGGACGAGATCGCGAAGCAGATCCAGACCTTCGGCGCCGAAGGCGGCATGGGGATGATCACCGACGTCAACACCGGCGAGATTCTCGCCATGGTGTCGCTGCCGGATTTCGATCCCAACGACCCCGGCACCGCGACGCCGGAACGCCTGTTCAACCGCGCGACGCTGGGTACCTACGAGATGGGCTCGGTGTTCAAGATCTTTAACACCGCGATGGCGCTCGACGATCACGTCACGACGATGTCGGGCGGTTACGACGCCACCAACCCGATCCATGTCGGCCGCTTCACCATCCACGACGATCATGCGCAGCGACGCTGGCTGAGCGTGCCCGAGATCTTCATGTACTCGTCGAACATCGGCTCGGCGAAGATGGCGCTCGATGCCGGCATCGAGCGGCAGCAGGATTTCCTGCGCAAGCTCGGCCTGCTGCAGACGCCGACGGTCGAGATCCGCGAGGTGGGCGAGCCGCTGGTGCCGCGCGTTTGGCATCAGGTCAACAGCATGACGATCGCTTACGGCCACGGCCTCTCGGTCAGTCCGCTGCAGATGGTCGCTGCGGTCGGAGCGGTGGTCGATGGCGGCGTCATGCACCGCGCCACCTTCCTGAAGCGGCCCGACAGCGAGCGGATGGGTGGCACCCGCGTGATGTCGCGCCAGACCTCCGAGGAGATGAGGCGCCTGATGCGGCTGGTGGTGGAGAAGGGCACCGGCAAGTTCGCCGCGGCGCCCGGCTATCTGGTGGGCGGCAAGACCGGCACCGCCGAGAAGGTCAGCGGCAAGGGCTACGCACGCAAGGAGCTGCTCTCCTCCTTCGTCGGCGTCTTCCCTATCAACGATCCGCGCTACCTCATTATGGTGAGCGTCGACGAGCCGCACGGCGTCAAGAGCAGCGCAGGCTACGCAACCGGTGGTTGGGTGGCCGCGCCGGCCGTGAGCCGCATCGTGCAGCGCATGGCACCGATCATGGGAATCCCCCCCGTCGACGAAGATTCGCCGGAAATCCGCCGCGCTTTGCTGGTGGATTACGCATCCTCGCCGGGACGGAAACTTGCGGCTGACTGACCTCATGGAAGGCAACCTCGCCCCGGTGCTCCCGGCACCGACCGCCGACCCCGACATCCGCGGCCTCGCCGCGGATTCGCGGCAGGTCGAGCCCGGTTTCCTCTTCGCGGCGCTGCCCGGCAGCAAGGCCGACGGCAAGACCTTCATCGACGATGCGGTGGGGCGCGGCGCGGTGGCGCTGCTGATCGACGATCCCGTGGCGTTGCCGGATCTCCACCGCCGCCATCCGCAGATCCCCGTGGTGGTGGATTCCAACGCCCGCCGGCGCCTGGCTTTGATGGCGGCCGAGTTCTATGCGCCGCAACCGAAGACGCTGGTCGCCGTTACCGGCACCAACGGCAAGACCTCGGTGGTCTCCTTCACCCGCCAGATCTGGCAGCGGCTCGGCCAGCGCGCGGCCAGCCTCGGCACCCTCGGCATCGTGGCGCCCGGCCTCGAGCGGCCGGGCTCGCTCACCACGCCCGATCCGGTGACACTGCACCGAACGCTGCGCGATCTCGCGCGGCGCGGCGTCGAGCGGGTGGCGCTCGAAGCCTCGAGCCACGGCCTCGATCAGTTCCGCCTGGACGGCCTCGACGTGGCGGCGGCGGCGTTCACCAACCTCACCCACGATCACCTCGACTATCACCGCACCATGGCGGACTACCTGCGGGCGAAGGCGCGGCTCTTCGACCAAGTGATGGCGCCGGGGCGGGTCGCGGTCCTGAATGCCGACGTGCCGGAATCCGCGACGCTCGCCGAGATCTGTCGCGAGCGCGGCCACCGGATCCTGAGCTACGGCGCGCTCGCCACCGCCGATCTGCGCCTGGTCTCGGCGCGGCCGACCGCCCAGGGCCAGGAGCTGGAGCTGCGCGTGCAGGGCGCGCGCCGCGCCTTTTTCCTGCCGCTGGTCGGCCGGTTCCAGGCGATGAACGCGCTCGCCGCCATGGGCCTGGCGCTCGCCACCGGCGCCACCCCCGACGAGGCGCTGGCGGCGCTGACGCAGCTCACCGGCGTTCCCGGCCGGATGCAGCACGTGGCGTCGCACGCCAACGGCGCGCCGATCTTCGTCGACTATGCGCACACGCCGGACGCGCTGGAGAACGTGCTGCAGGCGCTCCGGCCGCACGCGCGCGGCAAGCTCTCCGTCGTATTCGGTGCCGGCGGCGACCGCGATCCCGCCAAGCGGCCGGTGATGGGTGCCATCGCCGCCAAGCTCGCCGACCGCGTCATTGTCACCGACGACAATCCCCGCAGCGAGGAGCCCGCTGCGATCCGCCGTGCGATCCTGGCATCCGCGCCCGAAGCGCGCGACATCGGCGACCGTGCCGAGGCGATCGCCACCGCGATCCAGGAGCTGCAGCGCGAGGATGTCTTGGTGATCGCCGGCAAGGGTCACGAGCGCGGCCAGATCATCAACGGCGTCACCCATCTGTTCGACGACGCGGAAGTCGCGCGCGCCGCCGTCGTCGCCATCGGCCGGAGGCGGCGATGAGCGCGCTCTGGACCGCGATCGAGGCCGCGGTCGCCACTGGCGGCACCACTGCGCAGGCCTGGAGCGCCAATGGCGTCTCCATCGACAGCCGCAGCGTCGCGCCCGGCGATCTCTTCGTCGCGCTCTCCGGCCCCAATTTCGACGGCCATGATTTCGTCGCTGACGCGCTGAAGCGCGGCGCCGCGGCGGCGATGGTGGCGCGCGCGCCGCCGGGCGTCGCTCCGGACGCTCCCCTGCTGCAGGTCGCCGACACGCTGGCGGCGCTCGTCGAGCTCGGGCGCGCGGCGCGCCGGCGCACCAGCGCGCGCATCATCGGCGTCACCGGCAGCGTCGGCAAGACCGGCACCAAAGAGGCGCTCCGCCGCTGCCTGGAGCGGCAGGGCAAGACCATCGCCTCTGCCGCCAGCCTCAACAATCACTGGGGCGTGCCGCTGTCGCTCGCGCGCATGCCGCGCGAGACCGCCTACGGCGTCTTCGAGATGGGGATGAATCATCCCGGCGAGATCGACCAGCTGACGCGCCTCGTCGAGCCGGACGTGGCCGTCATCACCACCATCGCGCCGGCGCATCTGGGATTCTTTGCCTCGGTGGAAGCGATCGCCGATGCCAAGGCGGAGATCTTCAACGGCATGTCCGCCAAGGGCGCGGCGGTGCTCAACCGCGACAATCCGCATTTCGACCGCCTCGCTGCCGCCGCCAGGACGCGCGGCCTCACCCGCATCATGGGTTTCGGCGAGCATGCCGACGCCGCGGTGCGCCTCATCGACTGTCATCTCTATTCGACCGCGAGCGCCGTCACCGCCGCGGTAATGGGCGAGATTGTCGACTACTGCGTGAGCCTGCCGGGCAAGCACTGGGTGCTGAACAGCCTCGCGGTGATGGCGGCGGTGAAAGCGGCCGGCGGCGACATCAGCGCGGCGGCGATGGCGATGGGGACGCTGGAAGGCCTTGCCGGGCGCGGCCAGCGCCATCGCGTCTCGCTACCCGGCGGCTTCTTCGATCTTATCGACGAGAGCTACAACGCCAATCCCGATTCCATGCGCGCCGCCCTCGCGGTGCTCGCCGGCGCCGAGCCGTCGGGCGGCGGCCGCCGCATCGCCGTCCTCGGCGACATGCTGGAGCTCGGCGACAGCTCCGCGGCGCTTCATGCCGGTCTCGCCCAGCCGGTGCTGGCGGCTGGCGTCGACCTCGTCTTCACCGTCGGGCGCGAGATGGAGAATCTCGACCGCGCGCTGCCGAAGGATCGGCTCGGCGATCATGCGCCGACCTCGGCTGAGCTGGCGCTGCGCTTAGCGGCGGCGCTGCGCCCCGGCGACGTGCTGATGGTCAAAGGCTCCTTCGGCAGCCGCATGGCCGAGATCGTGAAGCATCTTCTGAAGGGCGTGCGCGAGACCGCGCTCGCGGACAAGGGCTAGCGGGCATGCTGTATCTCCTGTTGTTTCCGCTGGCGAACCAGATCGAAGGCCTCAATCTCTTCCGCTACATCACTTTCCGCAGCGGCGGCGCCGTGGTGACGTCGCTCGTCATCAGCTTCATCGCTGGCCCGCGCGTGATCGCATGGCTGAAGTCGATGCAGGCGGAGGGCCAGCCGATCCGGCTCGACGGGCCCGAGAGCCATTTGCTGCGAAAGAAGGGCACGCCCACCATGGGCGGCTTCCTGATCCTGCTCGCGGTCACCGTTTCCACGCTGCTCTGGGCGGATCTCACCAATCCCTATATCTGGGTGACGCTGCTGGTGACCGTGGGTTTCGGCAGCATCGGCTTCTTCGACGACTTCACCAAGCTGACGCGGCGCTCGTCGCGCGGCGTGCCCGGCCGCACCAAGCTGCTGGCCGAGCTGGTGGTGAGCGGCGCCGCCGCCATCGCGGTGATCCAGATCACCCGCCTGCCGCTCGCCACCTCCCTGGCGGTACCGTTCTTCAAGACCGCGCTGCTCGACCTCGGTATCTTCTTCGTGCCGCTCTCGATGGTGGTGATCGCCGGCGCCTCCAACGCCGTCAATCTCACCGACGGTCTCGACGGGCTCGCCATCGTGCCGTCGATGATCGCGGCCGGCTGCTTCGCGCTCATCGCCTATCTCGTCGGCAACACCATCTTCGCCAATTACCTGCAGATCCAGCACGTGCCGGGCGCCGGCGAGCTCGCCGTCTTCTGCGGCGCCATGGTCGGGGCGGCGCTGGGCTTCCTCTGGTTCAACGCGCCGCCCGCCATGGTGTTCATGGGCGATACCGGCTCGCTTTCGATCGGCGGCGCGCTCGGCACCATCGCCGTCATCACCAAGCACGAGCTGGTGCTGTTGATCATCGGCGGCCTCTTCGTCCTGGAGACCGTCTCCGTCATCGTCCAGGTCGTGAGCTTCAAGCTCACGGGCAAGCGCGTCTTCCGCATGGCGCCGCTGCATCATCACTTCGAGAAGAAGGGCTGGCAGGAGCCGACCATCGTCATCCGCTTCTGGATCATCGCCTCGATCCTCGCGATCGCGGGCCTCTCCACGCTGAAGCTGAGGTGAGGGGATGATCGAGGTCGCGACATATCGGGACCGAGACGTGGCGGTGCTGGGGCTCGCGCGCTCCGGCCTCGCCGCGGCGGCGGCGCTCACGGCCGGCGGCGCCCGCGTCCACGCCTGGGACGACGCCGATGCCGGCCGCAGCGCCGGGGCGAGCCATGGCATCGCGGTCGAGGATCTCGCCGGCCTCGACTGGTCGAGGATCGCGGCGCTGGTGCTGTCGCCGGGCATTCCGCACACCCATCCGAAGCGTCATCCGCTGGTAGCTGCCGCGTGGGCCGCGGGCGTCCCCGTTATCGGCGACATCGATCTGCTGGCAAGGAGCCGGCCGGACGCTACCTATGTCGGCATCACCGGCACCAACGGCAAATCGACAACGACGGCACTCATCGGCCACATCCTGGCGGCGAGCGGCAAGCGCGTCGCGGTCGGCGGCAATCTCGGCACGCCGGTGCTCGCGCTCGAGCCGCTCGGTCGCGACGGCACTTATGTCCTTGAGCTCAGCTCCTACCAGCTCGAGCTCACGCCGTCGCTCTCCTGCGACGTTGCGGTCCTTCTCAACATCACGCCGGATCATCTCGACCGCCACGGCGGCATGGCGGGATATGTGGCGGCGAAGCGGCGGATCTTCGAGCGCCAGGACAGGTCGGATACGGCGGTGGTCGGCGTCGATGACGAGATCTGCCGCGGCATCGCGGGCGAGGTGCGCCGTGCCAGCCGCCAGGCAGTGGTGCCGATCTCCGCCGAGCGCGCGGTCGCCGGCGGCGTCTACGTGGTGGATGGCGTGCTCACCGACGACACCGAGGCGAAGGCCGCGCCGGTGATGGCGATGAGCCGCGCGCCGCGGCTGCCCGGCCGGCACAACTGGCAGAACGCCGCCGCCGCCTTCGCCGCGGCGCGCCGCGCCGGCGTCTCGGCCGCCGCCGCCGTCGCCGGCATCGAGAGCTTCCCCGGCCTCGCCCATCGGCAGGAGCTGGTCGCCACCATAGACGGCGTCCGTTACGTCAACGACAGCAAGGCGACCAATGCCGACGCCGCGGCGAAGGCACTCGCCTGCTATGAGGCGATTTACTGGATCGCCGGCGGCGTGCCGAAGGCGGGCGGCATCGCCTCGCTGACGCCGTTCTTCCCGCGCATCCGCCATGCCTTCCTGATCGGCGAGGCGGCGGACGCCTTCGCGCGCACCATCGATGGCGCGGTGCCCTACAGCAACCTCGGCGATCTCGAGAGCGCGGTCGAGGCGGCGCGCGCGCTCGCCGTGCGCGACCGGCTCAAGGGCGCGGTGGTGCTGCTGTCGCCGGCCTGCGCCTCCTTCGACCAGTTCGCGAATTTCGAGGAGCGCGGCGAGGCTTTCCGCGCCCTCGTCGCCCGGTTGCCGGGAGCGCGCGCATGAGCTTCGCCCGCACCGATCAGAGCCCGGTCGCCTTATGGTGGTGGACCGTCGATCGCTGGACGCTGGCGGCGCTCTTCGCCCTCATGGGCTTCGGCTCCCTGCTGGTGATGGCGGCATCGCCCGCGGTCGCCGAGCGCATCGGCACCGACAGTCTCCACTTCGTGAAGCGCTACTTCGCGGTGCTGCCGCTGGCGGTGGCGATGATGTTCGTGATCTCGCTGCAGACGCCGCGCACCATCCGCCGCATCGCCATCGTCGGGCTGCTGATCTCCCTGGCGCTCCTCGCCTACACTTTTGTCGGCGGCATGGAGATCAAGGGCGCCCGGCGCTGGATCAATTTCCCCGGCGGCGCGCTGCAGCCCTCGGAATTCGTCAAGCCGACCTTCGCGGTGGTGGCCGCCTGGCTCTTCGCGCAGCAACGAGCCGAGCCGCGCTTCCCCGGCAACATCATCGCGATCGCGCTGTTCCTGCTGATAACAGGCATGCTGCTGAAGCAGCCCGATCTCGGCATGACGGTCGTGGTTGCCGCGGTGTGGTTCACCCAGTTCTTCCTGGC
>DATKPX010000252.1:0-2180 GCA_035523855.1 Allostellaceae bacterium | reverse complement strand
CCGCCCGCCGAGGCCGGGACCCGCGTCGGCATCACCGTCATGGCCACCATCGTCGGCATGGCGCTCGGCGGCTGGATGTCCGGCGAGATCTTCGACCTCACCGGCTCCTACCGCGCCGCCTTCATCAACGGCATCCTCTGGAACGTGCTCAACCTCTCGATCGCGCTCTGGCTCTTGCGCCAGCCGCCGGCGCGCCGGGTGCACGTCTGAGCCGGAGTGATCTCTCTCGACGCGGCGCTAGGGTCGTGCTTGCCGCGAAGGAGAGACGCCATCCGCGGCGTCATCCTTCGTCTGTGTCTGAGGTCACAGACGGATCGGCCAGCGGCGTGACACGGTCGCGCCGCCACTGCAACCAAGGGAGCTCACCATGGCCGCCGATGCAATCCATCCCGACCGCGACATCGCGGGCGTCGTCGCGCCGCCGCCGCTCATCTTTCTGGGCTTCCTGGTGCTGGGCCTCGTCCTCGGCCATGTCTGGCCGCTCGCCATCGTCGACGGCAGCATGCCGCCGGCGCTGCGCATCGCGCTCGGCGCCGCGGTGGCCGTGCTGAGCCTGGCGATGGGGATGATCGGTTTCCGGCAGCTGCGCCGGGCCGGCACCAATGTGCGGCCGGACCGGCCGACCACGGCGCTGGTGCGCGACGGCATCTATCGCTATTCGCGCAATCCCCTCTACACGGGAATGGCCTTCCTCTATGCCGGCATCGCCTTCGCCGCCGACAGCCTCTGGGCGCTGGCGCTGCTGGTGCCGGTGCTCCTGATCGTCCGCTACGGCGTGATCGCCCGCGAGGAGGCCTATCTCGAGCGCAAGTTCGGCGACGACTATCGAAATTTCGCGGCGTCCGTGCGGCGCTGGCTCTGAGCCGGCTCAGCGCGACAGCGGCTGGGCGCCCCAGTCGGGATTGCCCGTGGGATCGGCGTTCCAGAACAGGATGCGGTCGAAATAGATCGTCTGCGTCTCCGCGCGCCGGTCGCGGTAGATGCCGAAGCGCGGCTGCGTGTTGACGTAGGGGATGCCATTCCGCCGCGCGCCGTATTGCGGATCGCCCATCGGCCCCTGATAGGTGCCGCAGGGGACGCCGTCGAGCCAGAGGTCGACGCGCCCGCCGCTGTGCGCGGGATGCAGCCGCACCTGAACGACGGTCCAGGTGGCGCGCGGCAGCTCGCGCACGCAGATCTGCGCCCGCATCACCCTGGGCGGCGTCGCGCAGGGCGAGCCGGAGTAGATCTGCCCGAAGAAGCGCACGCGGTCCGCCAGCGGCCGCGCCTCGAGCTTGAAGAACGGGCTCGCCTCGCAGGATCTGCCGTCCTTGAAGGCGTCCTGCTTCACCTGGTGGATGACGGTCCGGCAGGGGAGGCGGCCCGACGCCGGCACGTCGCGCGGCCAGTCGCCGGCGATCTTGAAGGAGAAGCGGTACCAGACCGTCTCGCCGAACTTCACCACCTCGCCGGCGCCGGTGGCGCGGTCGGTCTTGAGCTGGATCTCCGCCCGCTCGCTCGGCACCGTCTCGCCCGCCGCCTCCATCTCCCCGGCTCGCGAGCCGGTGCTGTCACAGACCTCGCGCTTGTCCTCCGCGCTCGCGCCATCGAGCCCGTCGCCCGCCTCGACGGTGACGCGGCCCACGGTATGGCCGATCGGATCCGCCACCACGCCGACGCGCAGCGGCCTGAGCGCGCTGTCGAGCTGGGCGGAGATCAGCCACTTCTGCAGGAGCTGCGCCGGCTGGGCGGGATCGTAGGCGAAGAGCTCGGTGAAGACCGGTTGCGGCGCCTGCTGGGCTGAAGGAACAGCGGGGAGGAGAAGCGCTGTCGCGCAACAGGCAGCGGCGATCGCAACTCGGCGGCAGCGGGAGGCCATGGACTGCGTGCTCGTTGAATCAGGGTAATTGCGGCCTGCGTGCCGATGATCCTAGCCGAAAATCGAACCCGGCCCGATGGACTCGGCACTTTGATGTTGACAATGTTCTTGTTTTGTTCTAAAGATCATTGGCCGCTTATAGACGAAACAAAGCTGGATGAAGTCCGATGCGCTTGCGTTGGAGAAATCAGATCACCGTGACGGATTTTACCGAGATTTGACGGTCCACATTCGGGACGAACGTCGACAGGTACGCCGATAGGCAGTCGGAAAACTCGTCCATCAGGGCCAGTCCGTTTGCGTCAAAGTCATTCTCTGCGAC
>DATKPX010000251.1:0-6901 GCA_035523855.1 Allostellaceae bacterium | reverse complement strand
GCAGGCTCTTCTGGTCGAAGCCGCTGAGCTCCTTGAATTCGGTGCTGGCCGGCGGCGGCGCGATCATCACGGCGAGCGCAACCGGCGCATCGGGCGGCAGCGGCTGGGAAGCCTGCTTCGCGTCGGGCGCGGCCGCGCAGCCGGCGAGCAGCATCGCCCCCATTGCCGCCAGCAGCGCGGCAACCCGCGCGCCGGCCTTGCCGTCTCTCGCTCGTCCCGTCGCTCCTCGACCGCTTCTCGGTCCGAGGCTCTCCATCGCTCACCCCTGGCCGCCGCCTTTCTCGCGGCGTCGCCACGTCCCCCGTCGCCGTCAGGCCCCGCGCCTACTGGACGAGGTCGTTCTCGCTCTCGCTCTCGCTCGGCGTCGTCTCCGCCAGCATCCGCGGCTCCGCCGGCGCCACCGATACCGGCGGCTCGTTCAAGGTCGGCTGCGCCTGCACGTCGCCGGAGATCTGGCCGCCGCACTCGATCTCGACCTGGCCGTAGCGCACCGTGCCGGTGACGCGCCCGCTGGCGCGGATCAGCAGCCGCCGGCGCACATGCAGCACGCCCTCGAAGCGGCCGCGGATCTCCGCGTCCTCGATCGAGGCCGAGCCCTTGAAGACGCCGCTCTCGGAGATCTCGATGTCGCGGCAGTTGGCGAGGTTGGCCTCGACGCTGCCCTCCACCACCAGCCGGTCGCAGGAGGTGATCTCGCCGGCGAGCGAGATCTCGCGGCCGACGATGAGCTTGCGCGAGTCGACCTCGCGCTTGATGGTGATCGGCGAGGGCGGCGCGGTCGGCAGCGGCGGCGTCTCCAGTTTGCGCGGCAGGGCGCCATCGCGCGAGCCTTCCGGCTGCAGCGGCCGCGGCGGCATCACCGGCGGCCGCATCGGGCCCGCCGCGGCGGCCGGGCGCGCGCCGGACTTCACGGGAAACTCCAGCGTCTCGCTGTCATCGTCGGGCAGGCTCGTCGGCATGTCCTCGGCTGATTTTCTGCGACGGAACATTGTTCCTCACCTTGCTGAACCGGTTCTTGTTCCCGCGAGCGCGCCCGGCGTCGCCAGCCCCGCTGCCTCCGTCACCAGATGCAGCATGAGTGCCGCCGCCACCAGAGGCGCCGCCAGGTTGGCGATCGGCAGGGAGAGCAGCGCCGCGATCGCCACGCCGGCGACGATCCATCGTCCCCGACGCTCGCGCCAGAGCGTCCTTGCCGCGACACCATCGAGGCGGCGAAGCGCCACCAAATCGAAGTATTCGCGACTGAGAAGATAGCCGTTGAGCAGGTAGAAGAGGAAGAGATTTATTGCCGGAATCGCCAAATAAATGGGGAGTGCCAGCAGGTTGAGAGCGATCGTGAGGCCGAGGAGTCGGGCCCCGCTCCGGAGCACCGCGGAGAGCGGCACCGCATGGGCGGGCGGCAGGGCGGGGTAGTGCTGGCGCTCCAGGCGGTCCAGCACCCGATCGAGGAAGAAGCTGAGGATGGTGGTGGAGACCGCCGGGAACAGCAGCCAGGCGAGCCCCATCACCGCGAAGTCGCCGAGGATCTGCAGCGGCCATCTGAGCCAGGCATAATCCTGCGGGCGGAAGATCTCGATGCCCCAGGCAACCGCGGCGTGAAGCGCGAGGAAGACCAGGAAGGCGGCGACGATGCTGATGAAAAGCGCGCGGCGCTGGCCGGGCGCCACCGCGTCGCGGAGCGCGGTGGCAATGTGAGCGGGAAGCGACATCATTTTTGTCTGATCCGGGCCTCGCGGAGGATGGGCGGGCTTGCCGCCGGGACGGAGCCCCTTATACTCCGCCCGCCCCGCTCAACCCCACAGGTCGCTCCCCATGGCGAATGCCACCCTCGACGTCGTCGGCATCGGCAATGCAGTGCTCGACGTGATCGCGCATGCCGACGAGGCCTTCCTGCGCAAGCACCGGCTGGTGAAAGGCACCATGCGGCTCGTCGATGCCAAGGAGGCGGACGTGCTCTATGGCGAGATGGGGCCGGGCGTGGAGATCTCCGGCGGCTCGGTGGCGAATACCATGGCGGGCGTCGCCTCGCTCGGCGGCCGCGCCGGCTTCATCGGCAAGGTGCGCGACGACGGGCCGGGCCAGGTGTTCCGCCACGACATCACCGCCGCCGGCGTCACCTACCGGATGCCGGCCGCCACCAGCGGGCCGGCGACGGCGCGCTGCCTCATCCTGGTGACGCCGGATGCCCAGCGCACCATGAACACCTTCCTCGGCGCCTGCGTCGAGCTCGGCCCCGAGGATCTCGACCGCGAGCTCATCGAGGGCGCCTCCGTCACCTATCTCGAGGGCTATCTCTTCGATCCGCCGCGCGCCAAGGCGGCGCTGCGCCAGGCGGCGGAGATGGCGCATGCCGCCGGCCGCAAGGTCAGCCTCTCGCTCTCCGATCCCTTCTGCGTCGAGCGCCACCGCGCCGACTTCCGCGATCTGGTGAAGCATCATGTCGACATCCTCTTCGCCAACGAGATCGAGATCTGCTCGCTCTACGAGACCAAGGATTTCGACGGCGCGGCGAAGGCGGTGCGCGGCGATTGCGAGATCGCCGTCTTGACCCGGAGCGCCGCCGGCTCGCTGGTGGTGACGCCGGGCGAGCACGTGGCGATCGCGCCGCAGATGGCGTCCCGCGTCGTCGACACGACCGGCGCCGGCGATCTCTATGCCAGCGGCTTCCTCTATGGCCTCACCCGCGGCCGCCCGCTCGCCGACTGCGGCCGCCTCGGCAGCCTCGCCGCCGCCGAGATCATCACCCATGTGGGCGCCCGCCCCGAGGCCAGTCTCAAGGACTTGGCCAAGGCCGCCGGCCTCGCCTGATCCACTTCAACCGGGGGGCTTGACGGCCCGCCCGTTCTGTCCGATATTTCTGTCAGTACAGAAATTGGAGACAGCATGCGGCTGACCCCGACCATGGAACGCTACGTCCTGCACTGGGGCGAGATGGGGGCCCGCTGGGGCGTCAACCGCTCCGTCGCGCAGATCCACGCGCTGCTCTATCTCTCGCCGGCGCCGCTCACCGCGGAGGAGATCGCCGACACGCTGGCGCTGGCGCGCTCCAACGTCAGCACCAGCATTCGCGAGCTGCAGGGCTGGGGCCTGGTGACGCTCACCCACCTGCTGGGCGACCGGCGCGACCACTTCGAGGCCAAGAAGGATCTCTGGGAGCTGCTGCTCACCATCGTCGAGGAGCGCAAGCGGCGCGAGATCGATCCGACCCTCACCATGCTGCGCCAGTGCGTGCTGGACGCCGGCGAGGACAAGGAGACGCCGGCGGAGGTCAAGGCGCGCATCGAGCGCATGCTGACCTTCATGGAGACCTTGAGCGACTGGTACGTGCAGGTGAGCCGGCTGCCGAAATCCACCCTGGTGGCGCTGATGAAGATGGGCGCCAAGGTCGGCCGCTTCATCGGCCGGAAGAGCGACGCGGCCTGAAAATTTTTTGCCCGGTGATTTCTGTTTCAACAGAACTTACGGAAACGGGAGGCGGAAATGGGCAAGCCAGTGCGGATCGAAGCGGGAGGCTCCTGGCTGCCGCCGCGCCTGGAGCGCCTGCCGGACCTCTCATTCCGGCGGCTGCTCGGCGAGCTCGCCTGGCGCCGGCTGGCGCCGCCGGTCCGCGAGCGCTTCAGCTGGAAGCCGGCGCCGGGCGCCGAGCTCCGCTACATCGGCATCATGGCGGAGGTGCGCAGCTCCGCCGCCGGCTGGCTGATGGCGCAGCTCTGCCGCCTCGCCGGCACGCCGATCGCGCCGCATCGCGGCCGCGACGTGCCGGTGACGGTGACGCTGCGTCTCGACGGCGATCATCACGGCGTCGTCTGGGAGCGGCTCTATCGCTTTCCCGGCCGGCGCGCGGTCTGCTGCCGCTCCGCGAAGGTCGAGCGTCCCGCCGACGGGCTCGTCGAATGCGTCGGCGGCGGCATCGGCATGTGGCTGCGCCTCAGCGAGCGCGCGGGCGCGCTGCACTTCGAGAGCGCGGGATATTTCTGGGAGCTCGGCCGCATCCGCCTGCGGTTGCCGGCGCTGCTGACGCCGGGCGCGCTGCATGTCCTCCATCGCGACGTTGGACGCGGCCGCTTCCGCTTCCGCATCCGGGTCGTCCATCCGCTGTTCGGCGAGACCTTCTTTCAGGACGGCATCTTCGAGCTGGCAAGGAGCTAGGCCCATGGACCGCATCTTCGCATTGCTGAGCCTGCAGGGCGCGATGGGCGCCTTCGACGCGATCTATCATCACGAGATCACCGAGCGCCTGGCCTGGCGCCCCGGGTCCGCGCGCGAATTGCAGATCCATGCCGTGCGCAATCTCTTCTACGCCGCGCTCTTCCTCGCCTTCGGCTGGGGCGAATGGCACGGGCTCTGGGCCTTCGTCCTCGCCGGCATGATGGCGACCGAGATCCTGGTGACGCTGACGGATTTCGTGATCGAGGACAGGACGCGCGATCTGCCCGCCAGCGAGCGGGTGACCCATACGCTGCTCGCGATCAATTTCGGCATCATCCTCGCCGTGCTGGCGCCGGAGCTCCTGCGCTGGGCGGCGCTGCCGACCGGCGTGCTCTGGGTCAGCCACGGCGCCTGGTCGGCGCTCGCGAGCGCGATCGGCGTCGGCGCGCTGGTCGATGCCGTGCGCGACGGCGGGCGCGGCCAGGCGATGGCGCGGCGCGCGGCCCGGGTCGGCGCCGCGCTTTCCACCGCGCTGCCGGGGCGCCTCTCGATCCTGATCACCGGCGGCACCGGCTTCATCGGCTCCAGACTGGCGGAGGCGCTCGCCGAGACCGGCCATGCGGTCACCGTGCTGACGCGAGACGTCCGCAAGGGCCGCAAGTTCCGCGGCCGCGTCACCCTGATCGAGAACCTGCACACGCTCGGCCGCGACACCCCCTTCGACGCCATCGTCAACCTCGCCGGCGAGCCGGTGGCGGATCGGCGCTGGACCGCCGCGCGCAAGCGCAAGATCCTGGAGAGCCGGCTGCGGACCACCGAGGCGGTGCTGCGCTTCATCGCCAAGGCGCGCCGCAAGCCGGCGGTGCTGGTGAGCGCCTCCGCCATCGGCTTTTACGGCACCGATCCGGAGACCGGCTTCGTCGAGGACACCGCCGCCCGGCCTTGCTTCGGGCACGAGATCTGCGATGCCTGGGAGCGTACCGCGATGGGGGCGGCGCGCCACGGCGTGCGCGTCGTCACGCTGCGCATCGGGCTGGTGCTGGGTGCCGGCGGCGGCATGCTGGCGAAGCTCCTCATTCCCTACGAGCTCGGCCTCGGCGGCCCGATCGGCAGCGGCCGGCAGTGGATGTCCTGGATCCATTTCGACGACCTCGTCGGCCTCATCCTGCACGCGATCGCGGTGGAGAATCTCAGCGGCCCGATGAACGGCACCGCGCCCGAGCCGGTGCGCAACCGCGACTTCGCCCGCGCCCTCGGCCGCGCGCTCCATCGTCCGGCCTTCCTGCCGGTGCCCGCCTTCGCCGCGCGCCTCCTGCTCGGCCGCGAGGCGGCGGACGATCTTCTGCTCGGCGGCCAGCGCGTGCTGCCGCGCCTCGCCGAGGAGACCGGCTACCAGTTCCTCTACCCGACCCTGCCGGAGGCCCTGCGCGAGATCGTGGGATAGGAAACAAGCGAAAGGAGCTCAGTCATGCGCCGAAATCCGACACTCGAGTTGGCCGCGACCGGCTTTGCCGGAGTGTGGGCCAGCGGAACCGCACTGCTGTTCTCGATGATCGTCCCCGACACACCTTTCAGCGCCCGATGCATCTTCGCCTGCGCCATCGGCGGCCTCGCGGTTCTCGCAACGGGGATTGCGTGCTGGCGCTTGCGGCCGCTCCGGGGCGAACAGGACCAATTGATATTGGTCGGCGCGCTGGCGATGCTGATCTTCGCGGCATTCGTCGGCATCGGCAGCATCGCGATGATGTCGCAAGCCTTTGTCCATGCTGCGCTGCCGCAGTTCCTGGCGATGGCGGCCGGCTTTCTCATCCTCGTGGTCCCCCTCACCCTCTGCCTCTCGCTGATACCCACGATGCTCGGCGCGCTCGTCTTCTCCAACCTGGTTTCACGGGCGCGCCGGAGTTGCCTGCCACGCCCGGAGGTCGCGCCATGAGGTGCGACACGTGTTGGCGTCGATGCCCCAGCGCGGCCCCATCTCGCCGAAATAGCCGATGAAGCGGGCCATCGCGGAGGGATGTCTTGGTGGCGCGGACTTGGCGGTTCGCTGGCTCGCTTGCATCCCAGCGCTCGCCTGCGCGAGGCACCATGCCCCATCCCGCCAGATCGTCGAGCGCGGCATCCGCCGCGGCGCTGTCTATGTCGAGCGCTCGCGCCAGCTCCTCCCGGGTCGTTGGCGCGCCAACGAGATAGAGCATCGCATGGCGGACCGCAGAGCTGGACCGTCGATGGCGCGGGCATCCAGGCGCATGACGTGCCGCTCGCCGCCATCCCGACCATGGGCGAGAGCTGGCACAACAACCATCACGCCTTTCCGGCCTCGGCGCGGCACGGGCTCTATCCGGGGCAGGTCGATCTCGGCTACCGCTTCATCCAGCTGCTGGAGCGCCTGGGCCTGGCCTGGAACGTCAACACGCCGCGGACGCTGCCGCCGCGGCCCGGCATCACGCCGGTGCGCCCGGGCGCGCTCGCCATGGCGCCGAGCGGTCAGGCCGAGCTGTCGCGCCGGGCGGGTGTCGCGCCAGCCCAGGCGGGTTGCGCCGTCCGCCCGTGATGAATTTCCGGCCAGGGGCGACCGGCGCAACCCCCCATCGACGCCAGCCCCATTCCTGTGTATAAGACCGCCGCCCGGTGCGGGTCAGGCAGTCTCCGACGCGACTTGCCTTAACCCTCGAGGGCTCCCAAATACCGCCGAAAACCGGCGCTTTGTCGCCGTCTCTTAACCATTCTCGGTCAGTCTCTCGCGCACCATGGA
>DATKPX010000250.1:0-4304 GCA_035523855.1 Allostellaceae bacterium | reverse complement strand
GACCGCGCCGCCGACCAGCAGGCCGCCGACGATCAGATAGGGCGAGACGACGCCCGGCGTCGCGACCGTCACGCCGATCGCGACGATCATGCCGATGATGCCGTAGAGATTGCCGCCGCGCGCCGTCACGGGCGAGGAAAGCCCGCGCAGCGCCATGATGAAGCAGACGGAGGCGATGAGGTAGAGGAAGGCCGCGAGATTCTCGGTCATGATCCCGGCTCCGCTACTTCTGTCTCTTCTTGAACATCTGCAGCATCCGCTGCGTCACGATGAAGCCGCCGAAGATGTTGACCGAGGCCAGCATCACGGCGAAGAGCCCCATCGCTTCCGAGAAGCCCTTGCCCGCCGAGGCGATCAGCGCGCCCACCACGATCACGCTGGAGATCGCGTTGGTGACGCTCATCAGCGGCGAGTGCAGCGCCGGCGTCACCCGCCAGACCACGTAATAGCCCACGAACACCGCCAGCACGAAGACGGTGAGGAAGAAGACGAAGACGTCCGCGTGGACGGCGGAATGCGCCGCTTGCGCCGCCATCGCCCCCACCTGGCGCGAGAGCTCGTCGGCGTGGGTCGCGAGCTGATGCGCCTGCGCCGCCAGGTCCTGGGCGCTGTTGGAAACGGAGTGGTCGTCCATGGCCTCAGGCTCCTGCCGCTGCGGGCGCCGCCGGCGCCAGTTGGGGGTGCACCACCGCGCCGTCCCGGGTGAGGAGCGTCGCCTTGATGATCTCGTCGGCGGTGTCGATCTTGAGTGTTTTCTCCTTGTCGACGATGAGCGCCAGGAAGTTCAGCAGGTTCTTGGCGTAGAGCTGGCTCGAATCGACGGCGAGCCGCGACGGCACATTGGCGTGGCCGACGAGACGGACGCCGTTCGCCGTCACCACCACCTCGCCCTCCCGGCTTCCCTCCACATTGCCGCCCTGCTCCACCGCGAGATCGACGATGACGGAGCCGGGCCGCATCACCCCCACCATCTGGCCGGTGATCAGCACCGGCGCCTTGCGGCCGGGAATGAGCGCGGTGCAGATGACGAGGTCGATCTTCTTCAGCGCCTCGGTGACGTGCTCGCGCTGGCGGCGGGCGAAATCCTCGCCCATCTCCTTGGCGTAGCCGCCCGTCGTCTCCATCGCCTTCATCGCCTCGAGATCGACGGCGAGGAAGCTGGCGCCGAGGCTCTCCACCTGCTCCTTGGCGGCGTAGCGCACGTCGGTCGCCGAGACGATGGCGCCGAGGCGCCGCGCGGTGGCGATCGCCTGCAGGCCGGCGACGCCGGCGCCCATCACCAGGCAGCGCGCCGGCGGGATGGTGCCGGCGGCGGTCATCATCATGGGAATGGCGCGGCCGAACTCGGCGGCGGCGTCGAGCACCGCCTTGTAGCCGGCGAGGTTCGATTGCGAGGAGAGCACGTCCATCGACTGGGCGCGGGTGATGCGCGGCACCAGCTCCATGGAGAAGGCGGAGATCCCCTGCTCCGCATAGGCGCTGACGTCGTCGGGCCGCTGCAGCGGCTGCAGCAGGCCGATCAGGACCGCGCCCCGCTGCATCGCCGCGAGCTCGTCAGGGCCCTCCTCGCCGGCGCGGAGCGGCCGCTGCACCTTGAGCACGATGTCGCCAGCGCCGATCGCCGCTCCCGCATCGGGTGCGATGCTGGCGCCGGCGGCGCGGTAGGCGTCGTCGGGGAAGGCCGCCGCGGCGCCCGCCCCGGTCTCCACGATCACCTCGAGGCCCTGGCCCACGAGTCGCTTGGCGGTGTCGGGCGTCGCGGCGACACGCCGCTCGTGCGCGCGGCGCTCTCTGGGAATGCTGATCTTCATGGGAGATCTCTGCTCTGCCGTTTCGGAGGCTCGGCACGGATTGCGCAACGCCCTGAGGCGCCACGCGGGGGCCGCCACAATGCCGCGCGAGCCGGAGTTTGTGAAGCCGGGACCGCAGCCTGCAGCGTGCAGGAATTCAGTTTCAGTTCATCAATTTGCTCGCCCGGTCGAGCGCCGCCTCGCAGAGGTCGGCGCGCTCGTGCTTCTGCTCGATGGCGGCCTTCTCGATGAGCAGCTTTGCCTCTTCCCGGCGCTTGGCATTCGTCACCGTCGACAGTTTCGCCTTCAGCGCCACGAGCTCACCACCACAATCAGCGCGAGCAGAATATATCGGAAACATTATAATAAGGAGGAGCCCCAGCAGAGGCCACAGGGGAAACCCTTTCGCCCGATGCCTCCGTTGCATAGAATGCCTCCGAATCGGCCCGCCGATTAGCTAACCTTATTTTTTAAAGGCTTTCAAAGCCTTCCGAGTATATCATGCAGCCGCCTGGGAGGGCGAACCGGTTGCTGCCAGGGAATAAAGCCAATCCACCGCCGTTGTCCATGCGTCAGGCCGGTCCGAAGGTACCGGCGCCCGCCGGGCCCAACCCGGTGAGCGTCCGTTTCAGCGACCAGCTGGTGGCGGTGCTACCACGGCTCCGGCGATTCGCCCGCGGCCTGACCGGCTCGGCGGCCGACGCGGATGATCTGGTCCAGGCGGCGTGCGAGCGGGCTCTCGCCCGCGAGCATCAGTTCCAGGAGGGCACCCGCTTCGACAGCTGGATGTTCCGCATCGTGCAGACGATCTGGATCGACCAGATCCGATCGCGGGATGTCCGCAAGGAGGAGCCGGAGGAAGAGGCCGAGCGGATGGGCAGCGACGAGCCCGTGCGCCGGGTGGAGGCAAGGCTGGCGCTGGCCGAGGTGCGCGACGCGCTCAAGGAGTTGCCCCCCGATCAGCGGGTGGCGCTCCTCCTCGTGACGGTGGATGGCCTGAGTTACAAGGAAGCGGCTGCTGTTGCCGAGGTCCCGGTGGGCACGATCATGAGCCGGCTCGCCAGGGCGCGCGTAGCGCTCCAGGCGAAACTCGAGAGCGGCAGCCCGGAAAGGAGTAAGGACGATGCAGAAGCTGACCGATGAGCTTTTGATCGCCTATCTCGATGGCGAGCTCGACGCCCCGGCTGCGGCCGAGGTGGCGGCGGCGCTCGAGCTGGATTCCGAGCTGAACCGGCACGCGGAAGTGCTCGCCCACAGCGCGGTGGCGCTGCGCGCCGCCTTCGACGACGTGCTGCACGAGCCCGTGCCGGAGCGCCTGCTGGCGGCCGCGCGCGGCGAGGGCGAGCCGCAGCTGCACGTGCAGCCGGCGGAGAGCCAGACGGTGATCCGTTTCCCCGAGCCGCGGCAGCGGCCGGGCAAGCGCGCCGGCACCAGCTGGCGCAAATGGGCGGCGCTGCCGATCGCGGCCTCGGTGGCGAGCCTCGTCATCGGCGGCACCCTGGGATATTTCGCGGCGACCTCGCCGCAGCTCGCGCCGGTGACCGGACAGCTGCTGCCGCCGGCGGCGACGGGCCCGCAGATGGCGAACTCGAGCTGGCTCGACAACATCGCGGGCTACCACAAGATGTTCGTGGCAGCGGGACCGAACAATGACGTCAACCTGGTCGACGTCCCCGCCGACCCGCAGAATGCCGGGCCGCGCAAGCTCACCCAGCAGCTGCCGCCCGACTTCCGCCTGCCGAACCTGAAGCCTTGGGGGCTGGTGTTCCAGGGCGCGCGCTTCCTCTTCATCGAGGGGCGTCCGGCAACGCAGCTCTTCTACACCACCGACAATGCGGCGCTGGGGCCGCTCACCGTCGTGGTGGCCAGCACCAACCTGCCGGATTCCAACCCGGCCTTCGACCGCCGCAACGATCTCAACGAGATCTACTGGCGGCACCAGGGGCACATCTACGCCCTCGTCGGCAGCGCCGACATCGGCTACCTCTGGAACATCCATAACGACCTGGCCTGGCAGCTCGACGCGATCTGAGCGTCGGGCCGCCGCGGCGGGTCCCAGCGGAGATCACGGCAACGCCGATGAGTTTGCCGCCGCGCCGGCGGTAGCGCCGGCCGCGCATTCCATGGCAGGCTCGCGCGCTCGGCGATCTTCGGGACCTGCGCGATGCGTCTTCGTCTACTCCTGCTGCTCCTGATCGGGCTCGCCGTCGCGATCGTCGTCGTCAGGTACTGGCGGACCGACATGCTCTATCAGGCAAAGCTCGCGCGCCAAGTCGCCGCCGATGCGGCGGCGCCCGAAGGCGCCGTGGTGTTCCTCGGCAACAGCATCATCGAGGGTCTCGACACCTCCGCGGTGGCGCCGGACACCCTCAATCTCGGCATCGGCGGCGACACCAGCCGCGGCCTGCTCGGCCGGCTCGATCGCTATTCATCGCTCGCTTCCGCGCGCGCCATCGTTCTCGAGATCGGCATCAACGACCTCGTGCATGGCGACGGCGGCGAGGTGATCGCAAA
>DATKPX010000249.1:0-10895 GCA_035523855.1 Allostellaceae bacterium | reverse complement strand
TGCCGCCCGGCGACGATATCCTGCAGAGCGCGGAGGATTCCCGTCATCCCGGCGCGCCCAAGCAGGAATACGTCGTCCAGAAGCGGGTGATGGTGAGCGGCGACAGCCTCACCGACGCCCAGGCGACCTTCCAGAACAGCGAGCCGGTGGTCAGCTTCAAGTTCGACAGCAACGGCGGCCGCCGCTTCGGCGAGGCGACCAAGGCGAATGTCGGCAAGCCCTTCGCGATCGTGCTGGACGGCAAGGTGATCAGCGCCCCGGTCATCCGCGAGCCGATCACCGGCGGCGCCGGCGTCATCTCCGGCAGCTTCACCACCCAGAGCGCCAACGACCTCGCGCTGCTGCTGCGCGCCGGCGCGCTGCCGGCGCCGCTCACCATCCTGGAGGAGCGCACGGTCGGCCCCGATCTCGGCGCCGATTCGATTCACGCCGGCACGCTCGCGAGCTTCGTCGGCGTGATCCTGGTCGTGCTCTTCATGCTGGTGTTCTACGGCCTCTTCGGAATCTTCGCCAACATCGCGCTCTTCTTCAACCTCTGCCTGATGATGGCCAGCCTCTCGCTGCTGGGCGCCACCTTGACCCTGCCGGGCATCGCCGGCATCGCCCTCACCATGGGCATGGCGGTCGATGCCAACGTGCTGATCTACGAGCGCATCCGCGAGGAGGTGCGGGGCGGGCGGACGCTGCTCTCGGCGCTGGAAGCCGGCTTCGCGCGCGCCTTCGGCACCATCCTCGACAGCCACGTGACGACGCTGGTGGCGGGCGCGCTGATGTTCTGGCTGGGCTCCGGGCCGGTCAAGGGCTTCGCCGTCACCTTGAGCCTCGGCGTCCTCACCTCGCTCTTCTCGGCGATCCTGGTGACCCGTCTGCAGATCGTCACCTGGGTCCGCCGGACGCGGCCCAAGGCCATTCCGATCTGACGGCCGCACGCATGTTCCGTCCCCTCATCGTCATCCGGCACATCCCCAACATCGATTTCATGGGGATGCACAAGCTGGGCTTCGCCTTCTCGATGCTGCTCACCCTGGCGTCGATCGGGCTGTTCTTCGGCGTCGGGCTCAATTACGGCATCGACTTCTCCGGCGGCGTGCTGATCGAGGCGCGCACCCAGGGTCCGGCGGATCTCGCCTCGATGCGCGCCAAGGTCGACAGCCTCGACGTCGGGGAGGCCTCGCTGCAAGGTTTCGGCAGCCCGGACGACGTGCTGATCCGCCTGCCGCGCCAGCCCGGCGACGACAAGGCGCAGATGCAGGGCGTCGAGAAGGTGCGCCAGGCGCTGGGCTCCAATGTCGAGTTCCGCCGGGTCGAGGTGGTGGGTCCCAAGGTCGGCAGCGAGCTGGTGCGTGCCGGCGTCATGGCGACGGTGCTGGCGCTCATCGCCATCGCCGTCTATGTGTGGTTCCGCTTCGAGTGGCAGTTCGGCGTCGGCGCCATGCTGTCGACCGTGCATGATTCCGTCACCACGATCGGGCTCTTCGCGCTGCTGCACCTCGAGTTCAACCTGACGACGCTGGCGGCGATCCTCACCATCGCCGGCTACTCCATCAACGACACCGTGGTCATCTACGACCGCGTGCGCGAGAGCATGCGGAAATACAAGACCATGGATTTCCGCGATCTCATCAATCTCAGCCTCAACGAGACGCTGTCGCGCACCATCCTGACGGTGAGCACCACCGCGCTGGCGGTGCTGTCGCTGCTGATCTTCGGCGGCGAGGTGCTGCGCGGCTTCAGCATCGCGATGCTCTGGGGCATCGTGATCGGAACCTATTCCTCGCTCTTCATCGCCGCGCCGCTGCTGTTCTACATCCGCCCGCGGCGCCCGGGCGCCAGCGCGGATGGCGCCAAGAAAGACGAGGCGGCGCCGGCGATCAAGCCGCCTTCCGACGCGCGCGCCGCCCAGCGCAGCAGCTGATCCCATGGACGTGACGCCGATCATCCCCGCCGGCCGGCAGGTGATCGAGCGATATGGGCCGAGCGGGTTCCGGATCACCGGCGTCGCCCATGCCGGCTCCGTCCTGGTGTTCCCGGATCGCACCAGCCCGTGGGACGTCTCGACCATCGCCGAGGTGACGACGGAGAGTTTGCGGCCGGTGATCGAGCATGGCAGCGTCGAGATCCTGCTGCTCGGCTGCGGACCGCGCATGGTGCCGGTGCCTCCGGCGCTGCGTCAGCAGCTGAGGGCCGCGGGCATCGTCGTCGACGCCATGGATACCGGCGCCGCCTGTCGCACCTATAACGTGCTGATGGCGGAGGAGCGGCGGGTGGCGGCGGCGCTCATCCGTCTCGGCTGAGCGCCGCCGCCGATGCGGCCTCAGCCGACCCAGCCGTAGCCCTTGAAGTACTGCTGGAAGGTGTCGGCGCGGAGCGCGAAGATGCCGTGGCCCGGCAGCGTCAGGCTGCGCACCAGCGGCCCCTCGCCGAATTTCTCATTGAGGAAGAACGGCACCTGCTCGACGCTGAACCAGGGCGCGTTGTCGACGTTGAGCGTCGCCTCCGTGTTGCCCCAGGGATTGCGCAGCACGATGTACTGCTGCCTGGCGACGCTGTCGTATTGCCAGCCGAGGATCGAGTAGACGTGCCAGGCCACGAGATTGGCGCTGGCGTAGTTGATCGGCGTCGGCGCCTCGGCGGCGCTGGCATAGGTCCAGGCGCACATGGGATCGAAGGTCCAGGATCCCGCCGAGTGGCTGCGCACCGTGTTCCAGATGTGATCGCCGGTGACGCCCTGGGTCGGCTCATAATGCTGATTGAGGCCGGTCAGCGTCATCAGGTCGAAGATGGGGTCGCCGCCGCCGATCTTGCTGTAGTCGGGATGATCGCCGGTATCCTTGGTGACCCATTTCACCCAGGCCTTCTCGTAGACCGCGGGCCAGGTCTCCTTGAGGTCGTCGCAGCGGCCGTAGATGTAGCCATCGCCGGGCTCCATCAGCGGCAGGAACTCCGTCACTTCGACATCGTCGGGCGCGGCGCCGGGGGCGGCGAAGAACGGCACCATGTCGATGCCGCTGCCGCTCTCGAATGAATCGCTGGCGGCGATCGGCCGCGTGCGCTGCTGGATGCTGTAGGGCTTGGCCCAGGCGAGGGATGCCAGAGCGGCGATGAAGTGGCAGTCGGGGATCGCGCCCTGGACCGGATCGGTGAAATCGGCGGGGTCCGTGAAGAAGTGGCTGCCGGACGGCCGCGCCCATTGCTGCATCGGCCCGAGGCCCGGCAGCTTGCGGACCGGCCCCAGCAGCGAGGAATGCAGCTCCCTCAGCGAGGGCACCTTGGCGTCCCGCACCAGCTCGCGCTTGCCGGGATCGAAGCGCAGATGCGGATAGAGCGGCGAGGCGAACTGCGGATCGAACAGCTTCGAATATTCGACGTTGAGGGTCTGCTCGATGAGACGCGAGGGATCGGCGATGCGGCGCCAATCGAGCTGCTGATGCAGCTTCATCTCGACGAGCGCAAACGGATTGATGACACCAATGTTCTGCGGACGGGTGACGTCGGCGGGCATGGCTTCCTCCGTATGCTGATGAGGCGCGCGCGGGACTGCTGCCCGCCGCGCCCTATGACTCTGGGGGATCGCCGCCGCGCGAGATGTGAGAGCCGTCACATTGACGGCGATAATGTCGTGGGCTCAGGGCGTCTCGGGCCGGCGCGCCCATACGCGCAGGCGGTCGTGCGCGCAAAGAAAAAGGCGGGCCGAGCGGCCCGCCTTCGCAAGACTGCGCTGGACGCCGGCTACTTCGCCGACGCCAGGTTCTTCGCCGCGAAGTCCCAGTTCACCAGCTTGTCCAGGAACGCCTGGACGAAATCCGGCCGGCGGTTCTGGTAGTCGAGATAGTAGGCGTGCTCCCACACGTCGCAGGTGACGAGCGGCGCCTGGCCGCTGGTGATCGGCGTCGCCGCGTTCGGCGTCTTCACGATCTTGAGCTCGCCCTTCTCGGCGACCAGCCAGGCCCAGCCGCTGCCGAACTGGCCGACCGCCGCCGTCTTGAACTGCTCCTTGAACTTGTCGAGGCCGCCGAAGAACTTGGTGATCGCCTGCGCGACATCGCCCGATGGCGCACCGCCGCCATTGGGCTTCATCGAGCTCCAGAAGAAGGTGTGATTCCACACCTGCGCGGCGTTGTTGAAGACGCCGGCCTTGGACTCGTCCTTGGCGGTGGTCTTGATGATCTCCTCCAGGGACTTGCCGGCGAGTGGCGTGTCCTTGATGAGATTATTCAGGTTGGTGACATAGGCCTGATGATGCTTGCCGTGATGGAACTCGAGGGTCTTCGCCGACATCACCGGCTCGAGAGCGGTCTTATCGTAGGGAAGGGGCGGAAGTTCGAATGCCATGCTGGCCTCTTTCTTTCTGGAGGAAGGTTGATCGCGAAAGCCTGGAGGACCTCATCGCGCCCGGCGACGCCGCGGCGGCAGATCCTATCGAAACTGAACAATGGGGCGGGAGCGGTGCCTCACGGAGTGAATTGCCTGTAACAACTTCGGTGCTGGGCAGCCTATCCAGACCGGGCGAGCACCGCAATCCGTCGCCTGTCGGAAATTGCATCGCCAGCAGTGAACGTCGATCCGGCCACGCTGTTCCGGGTCCAGCGGCACGCAGCCTCGGGAAGAGCCCGGGGAAGCCGAGAGCGAGGCAGCACCGCGAGTAGGGGAGGCCTGGGGGGCCTTGATACCAGAAATATCAGAATGGTCCCAAAAGGGCGATGAGGTCGTTGCCACTGCACCAGTCCGTTGCGCGAAAATGACCTCCCGGTTAGGATCGCTTCGGGGCAGGGGATCTTGGGGGGTACCGGTGCAGGGCGGAAAATTCCTACTCGTGGCGATGCTCGCCATCGCCATTTCGGCATGTCAGTCGACAACGCTACCGCAAACCAAAGAGCTGAACCGAGGAGCCGGAGAGACCCGCGTCATCCTCATGCCGCCGGACGTGCAGCTGTCGGAACTCGATGCCGGCGGAGTGCTGGAGCCGAAGGCGGATTGGACCGAAGCTGCCAAACGCGACATGGTCACGGCATTCCACGCCCAGGGCACCGAGCGCAATCTGGTGATGGTCGACTATGACGAGAGCAAGCTGCCGCCCGACAAGGCGGAGGCGCTGCATTCGGTCACCAAGCTCTACGCTGCCGTCGGCCTGTCGATCTTTGCTCACCAATATCCCGGCGCCCTGCAGCTGCCGACCAAGCAGCACAGCTTCGACTGGTCGCTGGGCCCCTCGGTCGCCGTTCTCCGCGAGCAGTATGGCGCCGATTATGCGCTGCTCACTTACGCGCGGGACAGCTACAGCACGGGTGGCCGAATTGCCTTGCAGGTGGTGGCGGCCGCGGTGGTCGGGGTCGGCATTCCCGGCGGGACACAGCTGGCCTTCGTGTCGCTGATCGATCTCAGGACCGGCGACATCATCTGGTACAACCGGCTGCTGCGCCAGACCGGCGATCTTCGCGGCGAGAAGGCGGCGCGGGGCACCGTCGCCACCTTGATGGAAAGGTTCCCGAAGTGATCACGCTCACCCGGCGCTCGCTGCTGGGTGGTCTCTGCTCCTGCTCGGCGGCGGCGCTTGCCGCCTGCCATCCCACCAACGCGCCCGAGGGTCCCGTAGCGGCCGGCTACCGCCCCGCGCTCAGCAGCGAGGAGGGCGGGCTCTGGCAGGCGATGGACAAGGCGGAGGCGGAGAGCCGCACCTCGCATTTCCGGATCCGGAACGCGGAGCTTGACGCCTACGTCAAGGAGGTCGTCTGCCGGCTTGCCGCCGAGCAATGCGCCGACGTCCGCGTCTACGTGATGCGCGTCCCGTACTTCAACGCGCAGGCCGCCCCCAACGGGATGATCCAGGTGTGGAGCGGGATGCTGCTCCGGACCCAGAACGAGGCGCAGTTCGCGGCAGTGCTCGGCCACGAGCTCGGCCACTACCTGCAGCGTCATTCGCTGCAGCGTCTGCGCGACCTGCGCGACAAGGCCAGCGCCGCCGCGTGGCTGGGCGCGAGCTTCGGCCTCGCCGGCGGCATCGCGGGGCTCGCCGTGGTATCGGGCGTTCCCGGCTTCTCACGCGACCAGGAGCGCGAGGCGGACCGGATCGGGTTCGAGCTGATGGTCAAGGCCGGCTATCGCCCGTCCGAGGTGCCGCGCGTCTGGCAGAACGTGATCGCCGAGCGGGATTCCGATCCCGAGCATCGCGAGCGCGACGTCTTCTTCAAGTCGCACCCCGATCCGGAGGAGCGCGAAGCGACCCTGCGCCGTCTCGCGGACGCGGCCGGTCCTGGCGGCGAGACCTACGTCGAGCGCTATCAAGGCCAGCTGCGGAGTCTGCGCGGGTCGTTCCTGGAGGACGAGATCAAGCTCCGACAGTATCCCCGGACGCTGATCGTGTTGCAGGAGATCGTTGCCGCCGTCGGCGAGGATGGCGAGATCGCCTACTATACCGGCGAGGTCTATCGCCTGCGCGACGGCGCCGGCGACGACAAGAAGGCGCGCGAGGCCTATGAGCGCGCCATCGCCTTCGGTACCTATCCGCCGGAGCTGCACCGCTCCCTCGGCCTTATGCAGATGCGGGCCGGCGAGAGCGAGGCGCATCAGTCGTTCGCAAAATATCTGCAGCTGCGCCCGGAAGCGAGCGACCGCGCCATGATCCAATCCTACATGAAGCCACAGGGATCCTCATGAAGCACATTACCGCGGTCGTCGCTGCGAGCCTGGCCCTCGCGGCCTGCGGCAACTACAGCCTGGTATCGCCGAGCCGACAGAGCGTGCAGGGGCGGGTCACGGTCGAGACCGGCATCGCCTGGAACAAAGTGAACCAGCGAACCTCGGAATCGACCATCTATTCGACGACGGGGCCGGTGGAGACTTGGACGGTAGACGGCGAGAAGCTCGATTCCCTGGTGATCTTCGCCGGTGTCGCCGATGGCGCGCCGCTCCTGACGCTTGCCGACAAGACAAAATCGATCGGTGTCTTCCGCGGCTCGATGAGCGCCAGCGAGGTCATGGAGCTCGTCGATGCCTCGCTGGTCACCGCGGCCAGTACCGCGGCGACGAAGACCCGCGATCTGCGCCCCGCAAAGGTCGGTGGGGTCGACGGATTCCGCTTCGAGATCGACTACGCGCTGCACGACGACATCGATCGCGTACTGAGCGCCGCCGGCGCGATCCACAACGGCAAGCTCTATCTGATCCTGTTCCAAGGCACCTCGGTCTACTACTACAGCAAGTATCTGCCGGAGTACGAGCGCATCGTCGCCTCCGCAAGCTTCTCCTGACGCGGACCGCCGGACGGAGCGGCGCTTGGCACGGGCGGCAGCCACCGCTAAGACTGCTGCACCGTGCCGACCGGCTCCGCCCTCACCGACCTCGCGCGCCTGGTGCGCCGCCACGACTACGACCGCTACCTGACCGCGCTCTTCGCGCCGGCGGACCGGCGCGAGGCGCTGATGGCGCTCTATGCCTTCAATCATGAGATCGCGAAGACGCGGGAAAGCGTGAGCGAGCCGATGCTCGGGCGCATCCGGCTGCAGTGGTGGCGCGAGGGGCTGGAGGCGGCTTATGGCCACGGCGCGATCCGGCAGCACGAGGTGATGGTGCCCCTCGCCGCGACGATCCGCCGGTTCGGTCTCACGCGCGGCGAATTCGAGGCGCTGATCGATGCCCGCGAGCAGGACCTCGATCCGGATCCGCCGCCGACCATCGCCGCGCTGGAGGCCTATTGCGCCGACAGCGCCGGCCGGCTCCAGGTGCTGGCGCTGGAGGCGCTCGGCGTGCGCGATGCGGCGGCAGCGGTGGCGGCGCGCGAGGTCGGCATCGCCTATGCGCTCACCGGCCTGCTGCGCGCGGCCGCCTTCCATGCCCGGGCGCGTCGGCAATACATCCCCGTGGAGCTGGCCGCGGAAGTCGGGCTGGACGCCGGGGCGCTCTTCGAGCTCAGGCCGACGCCGCCGCTCGCGCTGGCGGCGAAGCGGCTTGCCGGCCGCGCGCGCGAGCACCTGGCAGCGGCGCGTGCCGGTGCCGCCGGCATTCCGACGGCGGCGCTGCCGGCCCTGCTGCCGGCGCGGCTCGCCGCCGCCTATCTCCGCGCCATCGAGCGCGCCGGCTACGACGTGCTCGATCCGCGCCTCGCCCTGCCGCGCGGCGGCAATGGGCTGCGGCTCGCCTGGGCGGCGCTGATCCGGCGCTATTGATCGATACGCGCGAATCGGCGATGGAAGTGCTGACATGCCCGCTCGGGCATGGCGCCTGCTGGCGGAGGTCGCATGGAGCGCCGGCTGTTCCTGGCATTGCTGATCGCTCTCTTCGCCGGCGGGCCGATGCTCTGGGCCGGCGCCGCTGTCGCGAGGCAGGAGCAGCGCTTCGGCCCCTACGAGGTGCGGATCAGCGAGCCGAGCGACGGCACATGGCCGGGCCGTCTCGAGATCCTGCTCAACGGCAAGCCGGTCTATCGCGGCAGCGATCGAACCTACGGCTTTGCCGCCGGCGTTCCCATGGGCACCGATCTCACCGGCAGCCAGGAGCCCATGCTCGCGGTCAGCAGCTACAGCAACGGCCGCAACTGCTGCTTCGAGATGCTGCTGTTCGGCCTGGGTCCGCAGCTGCGCCTGATGGCGCCGCTGCTGGGCGGCAGCAGCGAGGGCAAGTTCGAGCGGACCGGCGGGGTCTGGTACTACCTCACCCGCGACTGGACCTTCGCGGGGTGGCGGGCCGACGTCGCGGCCTCGCCCGCCTGCCGCGTCGTGCTCGCCTATGACAAGGGACGCTGGCGTCTCGCCGCCGAGCGCATGCGGCGCGGCGCGCTGCCGGCCGCGCTCCTCGGTCAGCTCGCCGCGAAGATCCGCGCCAGCGAGGGCTGGCGGATCGCGGCGACAGGCGAGGTCGAGGCTTATGACCCGCAGCTCGCCATGCTGATGCTCGACCTCGTCTACACCGGCAATGCCAGCCAGGCGGAGCAGGTGCTGGAGGCGGCCTGGCCGCTGAAGGCGGAGGGCAAGGCGAGATTCCTGCGCGACTTCCGACGCCAGCTCGCCAAGAGCCCCTATGCGGCGGAGATCAAGCGCCTGCCGAAAGTGCCGCCGCCCGGCGAAAGCGATACCGCGCAGACCTGCGAGCGGGAGTGAGGCTCACTCCGCCGCGGCGCGGGCGGGCCCGAGCCAGCGGTCGAGATCGGCGAGCGCGCGGCGCGCCATCATCGGCTTGCGCTCGCCCTTGTTGGCGCGGGCGACGGCGCCTTCCGGCAGCGGCGGGAAGAGGCCGAAATTGATGTTCATCGGCTGGAAGCTGCCGGCATCGGCGCCGCCGGTGATATGGGCGAGGAGCGCGCCCAGCGCCGTGGTGGCGGGCGGCGGCGCGATGGTGTCGCCCCGGCGCTGGGCGGCGGCGAAGCGGCCGGCGAGGAGCCCGATGGCGGCGCTCTCCACATAGCCCTCGACGCCGGTGATCTGGCCGGCGAAGCGCAGCCGCGGCATCGCCTTGAGGCGTAGCGCGCCGTCGAGGAGCCTGGGACTGTTGAGGAATGTATTGCGGTGGAGGCCGCCCAGCCGGGCGAACTCGGCCTTCTCGAGGCCGGGGATCATCTGGAAGACGCGCTTCTGCTCGCCGTGCCTGAGCTTGGTCTGGAATCCGACGATGTTGTAGAGCGTGCCCAGCGCATTGTCCTGGCGAAGCTGCACCACCGCATAGGCGCGCCGCCCGGTGCGGGGATCGGTGAGGCCCACCGGCTTCATCGGACCGTAGCGCAGGGTGTCGATCCCACGCGCCGCCATCACCTCGATGGGGAGGCAGCCGTCGAAATAGGGCGTGCTCTTCTCCCACTCCCTGAACTCGCCCATCTCGCCCGCGAGCAGCGCGGCGACGAAGGCGAGGTACTGCTCCTTGTCCAGCGGGCAGTTGATGTAGTCGGCGGTGTCGTTGCGGTCGTAGCGCGATTGCAGCCAAGCCACCGACATGTCGATGCTCTCGCGATAGACGATGGGCGCGATGGCATCGAAGAACGCGAGCGCGTCCTCGCCGGTGAGACCGCGGACGGCCGCGGCGAGCGCCGGCGAGGTGAGGGGGCCGGTGGCGACGATGACGCTCTCCCACTCCGTCGGCGGCAACCCGGCGATCTCCTCCCTGGCTATCGTCACCAGCGGATGCGCCGCGAGCGCCGCCTCGACCGCGCCGGAGAATCCCTGCCGGTCCACCGCCAGCGCGCCGCCCGCCGGCACCTTGTGCCGGTCCGCCGCGCCGAGGATCAGCGATCCGCACCGCCGCATCTCCTCGTGCAGCAGGCCGACGGCGTTGTTGAGGGGATCGTCGGAGCGGAAGGAATTGGAGCAGACGAGCTCCGCAAGGCCGCCGGTGACGTGCGCCTCGGTGCCGCGCACCGGCCGCATCTCGTGCAGCACCACCGGCACGCCGGCCCCCGCCACCTGCCACGCCGCCTCAGAGCCGGCGAGCCCGCCGCCGATGATGTGGATGGCATCCGCCATCGCTCTCACGCCCGCTTCAGCTTCTTCTGCCCGCCGCGCGTCAGGTAGCTGCGCAGGTACTGGCCGGTGTAGCTGGCCTCCGCCTCGGCGACCTGCTCCGGCGTGCCGGCGGCGACCACCTTGCCGCCGCCGGCGCCGCCCTCGGGGCCGAGGTCGATGATCCAGTCGGCGGTCTTGATCACTTCGAGGTTGTGCTCGATCACCAGCACCGTGTTGCCCTGGTCGACGAGGGCGTGCAGCACGTCGAGGAGCTTTCTCACGTCCTCGAAATGCAGGCCGGTCGTCGGCTCGTCGAGGATGTAGAGGGTGCGGCCGGTGGCGCGGCGGGAGAGCTCCTTCGCCAGCTTCACGCGCTGCGCCTCGCCGCCGGAGAGTGTGGTCGCTGCCTGGCCGATATGGATGTAGTCGAGGCCGACGCGCTCCAGGGTCACAAGCTTGTCGCGGATCGCC
>DATKPX010000248.1:0-7381 GCA_035523855.1 Allostellaceae bacterium | reverse complement strand
CCGCGTGCTGAAGCATCTGCCGCTCAACGCGGTCGGATTTCTCGACGTGCCGCTGCCGCGAGCACTGCCTGCTACAATCTATGCGCGGACAGGTGATGTTGTTTTTCTGCTCGCTCTGCTCGGAGCGTTGGGTCTAGCGTGGTGCTGCGCACGCACGCGCCGTCGTCCGCCGACAACGTCCTAAACGAATCCTTGCGTCGCGCGACACACGAGTCGCGCGCCGCAAATTTCAAAATTTCAATTAATTTGATATTAAGTATCTTAGGCGGTTGACCACATGCGATGGTGTGAACTATCAATGGTCAACGCTGGAGTGAGTGGTCTAATCCCGTGATAACGAACTACAACATTGGCGACGGACGCAAGCGCCGTCCGAAGTCGGACAAGCCGAATCCCATCGACGTTCATGTCGGGTCGCGCGTGCGTTTGCGTCGCACGCTGCTCGGCATGAGTCAGGAGAAGCTCGGCGAGGCGATCGGCCTCACCTTTCAGCAGGTGCAGAAGTACGAGCGCGGCGCGAATCGAATCGGCGCCAGCCGACTCTACGATCTTTCCCGCGTGCTCGACGTGCCGGTGTCGTTCTTCTTCGACGACATGAACTCGACGGTGACCACCGCCGCCGAGCAGCGCCTCGGCGGCATGACGCCGGAGCCGACGACGAACCCGACCTCCGAGGCGGATCCGCTGATGCGGCGCGAGACTTTGGAATTGGTCCGCGCCTACTACCGCATCGTCGACCCGCAGATCCGCCGCCGCCTGTTCGATCTGACCAAGGCGATCGCCAACTCCCAGACCTCCTAGCCGCCGGGCGGCCGCGAGCGCCGCCGGAGCGGGCCGCCCGCCGGCCGAATGCGGGCGCAACTTGCCCACCCTTTGCCCACCGCGAAAATCCTTGACCTGGGTCCGGCCCGGTAGCAACTAGTCGCTGCCGTCGCCGCCGCGGGCTCGCCTCGCGGCGCGGCGCCAGGGCGGAGTTCCAGCACCGCATTTCCCGCTATTCAGGCGGCTCCCGAGAACCGGAGAAAGGATCGACTGTGGCAACGCGCAACTACGTTTTCGCCAGTGAATCGGTGTCGGAAGGCCATCCAGACAAGGTCTGCGACCGGATCTCCGACGCGGTCGTGGACACCTTCCTCGCCGCCGATCCCCAGGCCCGGGTGGCCTGCGAGACGCTCGCCACCACCAACAAGGTGGTGATGGCCGGCGAGGTGCGCGGCCCCGCCTCGATCACCAAGGACCTGCTCGTCGAAGTGGCGCGCAAGGCGATCCGCGACATCGGCTACGAGCAGGAGGGCTTTCACTGGAAAGAGGCCGAGGTCGACTGCCTCATTCATCCGCAATCCGCCGACATCGCCCAGGGCGTCGACGCCGCCGGCAACAAGGACGAGGGCGCCGGCGACCAGGGCATCATGTTCGGCTATGCCTGCCGCGAGACGCCGGAGCTGATGCCGGCGCCGATCTACTACGCCCACGCCATCCTGCGCTCGCTCGCCAAGGCGCGCCACGAGGGCTCGGCGCCGAGGCTCGGCCCCGACGCCAAGAGCCAGGTCTCGCTCAAATACGTCGACGGCAAGCCGGTGGGCTGCACCTCGGTGGTGGTCTCGACCCAGCACAGCCCCGACATCGACCAGGACGACGTGCGCGAGATCGTGCGCCCGCATGTGATGAACGTGCTGCCCAAGGGCTGGATGTGCGACGAGGAGCACTTCTACGTGAACCCGACCGGCCGCTTCGTGGTCGGCGGCCCCGACGGCGACTGCGGCCTCACCGGCCGCAAGATCATCGTCGACACCTATGGCGGCGCGGCGCCCCATGGCGGCGGCGCCTTCTCCGGCAAGGACCCGACCAAGGTCGACCGCTCCGCCGCCTATGCGGCGCGCTACCTCGCCAAGAACGTGGTGGCGGCGGATCTCGCCGACCGCTGCGTGATCCAGCTCTCCTACGCCATCGGCGTCGCCAAGCCGCTCTCGGTCTATATCGACACCTCCGGCACCGGCCGGGTCTCCGAGGACCGGCTCTCCGACGTGCTGCAGCAGCTGATGGACCTGTCGCCGCGCGGCATCCGCACCCACCTCAACCTCAACCGGCCGATCTACGCGCGGACCGCGGCCTATGGCCATTTCGGCCGCGCGCCGGAGCCCGATGGCGGCTTCTCCTGGGAGCGGCTCGACCTGGTTCCGCAGCTGAAATCGGCCTTCGCCTGATCGACGAGAAGCCGCCGGCGGAGCCCGCGCGGCGCCGGCGCATCGTCTATGGCCGGCGCCGCGGCCGGAAGCTGCGGCCCGGCCAGCGCGATCTGCTGAGCGATCTGCTGCCCTCCCTGCGCCTCGCGCTGCCGGAGCGCGGCGGCCTCGATCCGCAGACCCTCTTCCCGGCGCCGAAGCGCGATCTCTGGCTCGAGATCGGCTTCGGCGCCGGCGAGCATCTGGCGGCGCAGGCGGCGGCCCATCCGGATATAGGCTTCATCGGCGCCGAGGTTTTCGAAAACGGCGTGGTGAAGCTGCTGGCGGCGGTGCGCGAGGGCGGCCTCGAGAATGTCCGCGTGCTGGTGGACGACGCGCGGCTGCTGCTGGCGGCGCTCCCCGACCGCTCGCTCGGCCGCGTCTTCATCCTCTTCCCCGATCCCTGGCCGAAGCTGCGCCATCACAAGCGCCGCATGGTGTCGCCGGCGACGCTCGACCAGCTGGCGCGGCTGATGCGGGACGGCGCCGAGCTCCGTCTCGCCACCGACGACGTGGGGTATCTGCGCTGGATGCTGGAGCTGGCGCCGGTCCACCCCGCCTTCGAATGGACCGCGCGCGGACCCGCGGACTGGCGGCAGCGGCCGGCGGACTGGCCGGGCACGCGCTATGAGCGCAAGGCCATCCTTGCCGGCCGTCAACCCTGCTTCCTCAGCCTGGTGCGGCGCCCGCGCGACCGCGGTTGAGCGCCGCCGGACGGGCGTTTTCGGGGCCTCCGCGGGCAACCGGAGCGGCCGCGATTGAGCCTTGCATGCGAGCGAAATCGGGCTATATTCCCGGCCAATAACCCATAGGATGCGGTCATAGATCGCATTTCTGAAAATCGAGGGGTGGGCCCAAGAGCCCGCCCTTTTGCTTTAGAGGCTTTGCTTTATTGGGCCCCGGGGCTGTTGCTGAAGGATTGCCGGTGATCGACACCGCCCGCATCGAGACGCTGATCGCGCCCTCGCTGGAAGCGATGGGCTATCGGATCGTGCGCATCAGCGTCACGGGCGGCCGGCGCGCCGTGCTGCAGGTGATGGCGGAGCGCATCGACAACCGCCCGATGAGCGTGGAGGACTGCACCGAGATCACCCATACGGTCTCGGCGCTGCTCGACGTCGCCGATCCGATCGAGCACGCCTATTTCCTTGAGGTGAGCTCGCCCGGCATCGACCGGCCGCTGATGCGGCGGGAGGATTACGAGCGCTTCCTGGGCTTCGAGGCGAAGCTGGAGCTGAGCAGCCCGATCGAGGGGCGCAAGCGGTTCCGCGGCCGCCTGGTGAGGCTTGCGGACGACCGCCTCAGCGTCAACCTCGGCGCCGAGGTGGTCGAGCTGCCGCTCAAAGCGATTGCCCGCGCGAAGCTGGTGCTGACCGACGACCTGATCGCCGCCGCCACGCCGCAGGCCTGACCCTATCAACGAGAAACCGAGAGCATCATGCAATCCCCAGCCACTTACGCCCGACCCGAGCTGCTGCAAGTTGCCGACACCGTGGCGCGCGACAAGGGAATCGATCGCGACGAGGTGCTGCAGGCGATGGAGCAGGCGATCCAGAAGGCCGGGCGCTCCAAATATGGCCAGGAGTACGACATCCGCGCCGAGATCGACCGCAAGAACGGCGAGATCCGCCTGCTGCGCTACCGCGAGGTGAAGGACCCCGTGGAGAACGAGGCGACGCAGATCCCGCTGGTGGAGGCGCGCCGCTTCAACCCGGAGGCGGAGGTCGGCGACTTCATCACCGATCCCTTGCCGCCGATCGATTTCGGCCGCATCGCCGCGCAGACCGCAAAGCAGGTGATCGTGCAGAAGGTGCGCGACGCCGAGCGCCAGCGCCAGTTCAACGAGTACAAGGACCGCATCGGCGAGATCGTCAACGGGTTGGTGAAGCGGGTCGAGTTCGGCAACGTGATCGTCGACCTCGGCCGCGCCGAGGCGATCCTGCGCCGCGACGAGCTCCTCCCGCGCGAGAGCTTCCGCCAGGGCGAGCGCGTCCGCGCCTATATCTATGACGTGCGCCAGGAAGTGCGCGGGCCGCAGATCTTCCTCTCGCGCACCCATCCGCAGTTCATGGCCAAGCTCTTCGCCCAGGAGGTGCCGGAGATCTATGACGGCATCATCGAGATCCGCGCGGTGGCGCGCGACCCGGGGAGCCGCGCCAAGATCGCCGTCATCTCCAACGACAGCGGCATCGATCCGGTCGGCGCCTGCGTCGGCATGCGCGGCAGCCGCGTCCAGGCCGTGGTCGCCGAGCTGCAAGGCGAGAAGATCGACATCATCCCCTGGTCGCAGGATCCCGCGACCTTCGTGGTGAACGCGCTCGCCCCCGCCGAGGTGGCGAAGGTGGTGATGGACGAGGACCAGCGCCGCATCGAGGTGGTGGTGCCCGACGATCAGCTCAGCCTCGCCATCGGCCGGCGCGGCCAGAACGTGCGCCTCGCCTCGCAGCTCACCGGCTGGGACATCGACATCCTGACCGAGGCGGAGGAGTCCGAGCGCCGGCAGGAGGAGTTCCGCACCCGCAGCCAGATGTTCATCGAGGCCCTGGACGTCGACGACGTCATTGCCCATCTCCTGGTGACGGAAGGCTTCACCTCGGTGGAGGAGGTCGCCTTCGTCCCCACCAGCGAGCTCGCCGGCATCGAAGGCTTCGAGGAGAGCGTCGCCGCCGAGCTGCAGGAGCGCGCCCGCGCCTTCCTGGAGGAGCAGGCGGCGCGCGCCGAGGAGAAGCGCAAGGAGCTCGGCGTCAGCGACGACATCGCGGCGATCGAGGGCATGGTCCCGGCGCGCCTGGTGGCGATCGGCGAGAAGGGGGTGAAAAGCCTCGACGATCTCGGCGATCTCGCCGCCGACGAGCTGAACGAGATGCTGCCGGCGAATCTGAAGCTCGAGCCGGACGACGCCAACCGCATCATCATGGCGGCGCGCGCCCACTGGTTCGACGACGAGCCGGCGGCCGCGACCGCCAGCAAGGAGTAACCGCCACGACCGCGACGGCCGACATTCTGGAGCCTGGGCTGGAGCCTGGGCTGGAGCCCGGGCTGGAGCCCGAGCCGGAGACCGAGGGACCGCTGCGCCGGTGCCTGGTCACCGGCGAGGTGCGCCCGAAGGCGGAGCTCGTCCGCTTTGCGGTCGACCCCGCCGGCCGGCTGGTGCCCGACGTCGCCGAGCGCCTGCCGGGCCGCGGTTTGTGGACCGCCGCCGCGCGCGATATAATCGCGACCGCGGTGAAGAAGCGCCTGTTTGCCCGGGCGGCGCGCGCCGCGGTGACGGTGGAGGCGGATCTCGCCGACCGCGTCGAGGCGCTGCTGCTGCAGCGCGCCCTCGACCTCATCGGGCTGGCGCGGCGCAGCGGGCAGGCGGTGCAGGGCTTCGCCAAGGTGGAGGCGATGCTGGCGCAGCGGGCGGCGGGGGTGCTGATCGCCGCCGGCGACGGCAGCGCCGACGGGCGCCAGAAGCTGCGCGCCCGCGCCGGCGACCTCCCGGTGGTGGAGGTGCTGAGCGCCGCCGAGCTGGGCGCCGCCTTTGGACGCGAGAGCGCCGTGCACGCGGCGCTGAAGCCCGGGCGGCTCGCCGAGACGTTTCTGACCGATGCCGGCCGCCTCGCCGGCTTCCGCGTGACGACGACAGCGACGCGCCCCGGCGCCGGCGCTGATGGCATTCAAGAAGGGACCTCGACCGGACCGCATGACTGACAATAACGAGCAGGAAAACAAGCGCCCCCTGAGCCTCGGCCGCCCCGGCGGACGGCTCGAGCTGCGCAAGCCGATCGAGACCGGTCAGGTCCGGCAGAGCTTCCCCCATGGCCGCTCCAAGACCGTGCAGGTCGAGGTGCGCCGCAAGCGCGCGCCGGGACCGGGCGGCATCGAGAGGCCGGAGGCGCCGGCCGCGGCGCCGAGCGCCAGCGCCCAGCAGCCGGCCGCGGCGCCCGCCGCGCCGGCGCGGCGCCCCATGGTGATGCCGCGCGGCCTCACCGCCACCGAGCAGGCGACCCGCCAGCGCGCGCTCCAGGGCGCGATCCACGCCGACGAGGAAGCGCGCCGGCAGGCCCTCCTCGACGCCGACCGCCGCCGCGCCGACGAGCAGCGGCGCATGGAGGCGGAGCGTCATCAGCGCGAGGAAGAGGTCAAGCGCCGCAGCGAGGAGGAGGAGTCCAAGCGCAAGGCCGAGGAGGAGGCGAAGCAGCGCGCCGACGCCGAGGCGAAGCGCCGCACCGAGGAGGATAAGCGCCGCGAGATGGCCGAGCGCGCCGGCAAGGCCGCGGCGGCCAAGGTGGCGGCGCTCTCCGCCGCCGGCAAGGTCAAGATCGAGGAGGAGCCGGAAGAGGATTTCGCCAAGCGCGGCAAGGCGGAGCCGCGCAAGACCCCGCTGGTGCCGCGGCGCGAGGAGCCGCGCCGGCGCGGCGCCAAGCTGACGGTGACCCGCGTCCTCAACCAGGACGACGAGGAGCGCATGCGCAGCCTCGCCTCGGTGAAGCGCGCCCGCGAGCGCGAGAAGCAGCGCCTGATGCTGGCGAGCCAGGAGCCGACCAAGATCGTGCGCGACGTGGTGATCCCCGAGACCATCACCGTGCAGGAGCTCGCCAACCGCATGGCCGAGCGCGGCGCCGACGTGATCAAGGCGCTGATGCGCATGGGCGTGATGGCCACCATCAACCAGACGATCGACGCCGACACCGCCGAGCTCGTGGTGACCGAGTTCGGCCACAAGCTGAAGCGCGTCTCCGAGGCCGACATCGAGCTCGGCCTCAAGGGCGAGGACGACCAGGAGGCGACGCTGGAGCCGCGGCCGCCGGTGGTCACCATCATGGGCCACGTCGACCACGGCAAGACCTCGCTGCTGGACGCGCTCCGCCACACCGACGTGGCCGCGGGCGAGGCCGGTGGCATCACCCAGCATATCGGCGCCTATCAGGTGACGCTGGCGAGCGGCCAGAAGATCACCTTCATCGATACGCCGGGCCACCAGGCCTTCACCCAGATGCGCGCGCGGGGCGCCACCGTCACCGACATCGTGGTGCTGGTGGTGGCCGCCGACGACGGCATCAAGGAGCAGACGGTGGAGGCGATCCGCCACGCCAAGGCGGCCAAGGTACCGATCATCGTCGCCATCAACAAGATCGACCGGCCGGACGCCAATCCGTTGCGGGTGCGCCAGGAAC
>DATKPX010000247.1:0-3675 GCA_035523855.1 Allostellaceae bacterium | reverse complement strand
GCCGGCGGTCTGGGTCACCATCCTCACCGCCGTCATCCTGCTGCTGCTCTACCTCTATACGCGCGGCTGAGGGACAGGCGCTCAGCGGCAACTGATGCGCTCGGCGCGGATGAAATAGCCGGACCCGGTGTAGTCGTAGGTCACCGGCTCGAAACGGCCGGCCACCGTGAGGCGCTGGCCCACCGCGCAGGCGAGGCGGCCGGCGGGATCCTCCACATAGGCCTCGTAGCCGTCGGTCGTGCAGCTGGGATCGCCGGCATCGACGATATAGACCGCGTTGCCGGCGCGATCGAGCCAGGCGCCGTCGACCGGACCGCTGAGCTGCACCGGCTGATGGTCGCGCCGGTCGCAGGCCGCCATGGCCGGCGATGCGGTGGCAACCGCGGCGAGGAGAGCGAGCAGCGCGAGCGACGCTTTCATGACAGGCCGAGCATCATAGAGCACCGCCTGCGAGGCGGTCGCAAGGCCTTGAAAGTCAATCCCATGCGCCGACGCCCCCTCCTGAGCAGCTTGACCCGCAGGCGCCGGCGCAAGAAACTCTGATGGTGTTGTCTCGACGCTGGCTGCCCGCGGGTACCGCGCCGGAGACCCCCGAACAAGGGGCCCCTCTAATCTCTGGGAGAGAAACAATGACGAACACCGTTAGCATGACGGTGAACGGCAAGCCGGTGTCGGGCACGGTCGAGCCGCGAACACTGCTGGTCCAATTCCTGCGCGAGCATCTCGGCCTCACCGGCACCCATGTCGGCTGCGACACCAGCCAATGCGGTGCCTGCGTCGTGCATGTGGACGGCAACTCCGTGAAGAGCTGCACGCTTCTGGCGGTGCAGGCGGACGGCGCCACGGTGACGACCATCGAGGGGCTTGCCAACGGCAACGAGCTGCATCCGATGCAGGCGGCGTTCCGCGAGCATCACGGCCTGCAATGCGGCTTCTGCACGCCGGGCATGGTGATGAGCGCGGTCGATCTCGCCAACAAGGTCAAGAATCCGAGCGAGCACCAGATCCGCGAGTGGCTCGAGGGCAACATCTGCCGCTGCACCGGCTATCACAACATCGTCAAGGCGATCAAAGCGGGCGCGACCGTGATGCAAGGGGGCAAGACATGAGCGCCGACGGCATCGGCGCGCCAGTCCGGCGCACCGAGGACCTGCGCTTCCTGACGGGGCGCGGCAACTACACGGACGACATCAACCGGCCGGGCCAGCTGCACGCCTATCTGCTGCGCAGCCCGCACGCCCATGCGGAGATCGCCGGGATCGATCTCGCCAAGGCGAAGCAGGCGCCCGGCGTGGTGGCGATCTTCACCGGCGCCGATCTGGCCGCCGACAATGTGGGCGGCCTTCCCTGCGGCTGGGGCGTCAAGAACAAGGACGGCTCGCCGATGGCGGAGCCGCCGCATCCGGTGCTGGCGCAGGGTCGCGTGCGCCATGTGGGCGATCCCGTCGCCGTCGTCATCGCGGCGACGCGCGACCAGGCGAAGGACGCGTCCGAGCTCATCGGCGTCGACTACAAGATGCTGCCGGCGGCGATCGAGGCGAGCGACGCGATCAAGCCGGGCAAGCCGCAGATCTGGGACGCCGCCAAGGGCAATATCTGCTTCGACTGGCACATCGGCGAGAAGGACGCCGTCGACGCCGCCTTCAAGAAGGCGGCGCATGTGACGCGCATCGACATCGTCAACAACCGGCTGGTGCCGAATGCGATGGAGCCGCGCGCGGCGATCGGCGAGTACGATCGCGGCACCGGCGAGTACACGCTCTACACCACCAGCCAGAACCCCCATGTGATCCGCCTGCTGATGGGCGCCTTCGTGCTGCATCTGCCGGAGCACAAGCTGAAAGTGGTGGCGCCCGATGTGGGCGGCGGCTTCGGCTCCAAGATCTATCACTATGCCGAGGAGGCGATCGTCACCTGGGCGTCGGCGAAGCTCGGCAAGCCGGTGAAATGGACGGCGGAGCGCTCGGAGAGCTTCATCTCCGACGCGCAAGGCCGCGATCACGTCACCCACGCCGAGCTCGCCCTCGACAGGGACGGCAAGTTCCTGGCGCTCAAGGTGTCGACCGTCGCCAATCTCGGCGGTTATCTCTCCACCTTCGCGCCGGCGATTCCCACATATCTCTACGCGACGCTGCTCGCCGGCACCTACACGACGCCGGCGATCTACTGCGAGGTGAAGGCGGTCTTCACCAACACCGTGCCGGTCGACGCCTATCGCGGCGCCGGGCGGCCGGAGGCCACTTTCGTGGTGGAGCGCATCGTCGAGGCCGCCGCGCATGAGATGAAGCTCGATCCGGCGGAGCTGCGCAAGCGCAACTTCATTCCGAAGGACGCCTATCCCTACCAGACGCCGGTCGCCCTCCAGTACGACAGCGGCGACTACTTCAGCACCCTGGAGATGGCGCAGAAGGCGGCGGATTACGCCGGCTTCGGCAAGCGCCGGGAAGAGGCGGCAAAACGCGGCAAGCTGCGCGGCATCGGCATCGCCACCTATATCGAGGCCTGCGGCATCGCGCCCTCGGCGGTGGCGGGCGCCTTGGGCGCGCGGGCCGGCCTCTACGAGTGCGCGGAGGTTCGCGTCCATCCGACGGGAAGCGTCACGGTGTTCACCGGCACGCACAGCCATGGCCAGGGCCACGAGACCACCTTCGCCCAGCTGGTGGCAGACAAGCTCGGCGTGCCGATGGCGTCGGTGGAGGTCGTGCACGGCGACACCAGCAAGATCCCCTTCGGCATGGGCACCTACGGCTCACGCTCGCTGGCGGTGGGCGGCTCGGCCCTGGTGAAGGCGATCGAGAAGGTCGTCAACAAGGGCAAGAAGATCGCCGCCCATCTGCTGGAGGCTTCGGAGGCGGATATCGAGTTCAAGGACGGCAAGTTCACGGTCGCCGGCACCGACCGCTCGAAGGCGTTCGGCGAGATCGCGTTTGCCGCCTATGTGCCGCACAACTATCCGATCGACACGGTGGAGCCCGGCCTCGACGAGACCGCCTTCTACGATCCCAAGAACTTCACCTTCCCCTCCGGCGCCCACATCGCCGAGGTGGAGGTGGACCGCGACACCGGCATCGTCGAGGTCGTGAACTTCACGGCGGCGGATGATTTCGGGCGGATCATCAATCCGCTTATCGTCGAGGGCCAGGTCCATGGCGGTCTCGGCCAGGGCATCGGCCAGGCGCTCTACGAGAACGCGGTCTATGACGGCGCCAGCGGCCAGCTGCTGACCGGCTCCTACATGGACTACTGCATGCCGAGGGCGGACAACATGCCGTCCTTCCAGGTGGCGACCCACACGACGCTCTGCACCCACAATCCGCTGGGCGTCAAAGGCTGCGGCGAGGCGGGCGCCATCGGCGCGCCGGCGGCGGTGATGAACGCGGTCATCAATGCGCTGGGACCGCTCGGCATCACCGACCTCGCCATGCCGGCGACGCCCGAGCGCGTCTGGCGTGCGATCCAGAGTCAGAGCCCCCGGCGGGCCGCCTGAGCGGGCAATCGAGATAGGGAGAGACAAACGCCATGTACAACTTCAACTACCACCGTCCCGCCAGCGTCGCCGACGCGGCGAAGACGATCCAGAGCGCCGAGGAAGGCAAGCTGGTCGCCGGCGGCATGACGCTGATCCCGACCCTGAAGCAGCGGCTCGCCAAGCCGTCGGATCTCGTCGATCTCGGC
>DATKPX010000246.1:0-29991 GCA_035523855.1 Allostellaceae bacterium | reverse complement strand
GGCAGCCCGCGACCGAAGCGCGGCCGCCGCGTGCGTCGGCTTCGGACGAGGCGGCGAGCGCGGCACGGGCCTCACCCGCCGACGCCGAAGCCTTCGCCCAGCGCGGCGACGAGCTGCTGCAGACCGGCGACGTGGTCGGCGCCCGCTTCTGCTACGAGCGCGCCGCCGCCGGCGGCATGGCGGCGGCGGCGACCCGGGTCGGCAAGACCTATGATCCGATCTTTCTCGCCACCGTCGGTGTCCAGGGCCTGCAGGGAGATCCTTCCCAGGCGGCGGTCTGGTATCGCAAGGGGATCAGCGCCGGCGATCCCGAGGCGCTGCAGCGGCTGAGCGCGCTCTCCCAGATGGTGCGCTAGCCCCGGGCGGAGGCACCGCCCGGAATCACCACCCAGCCGCGCCGCGCGGTGGCGGGAGACGCCCGCTCCGACGGCGCCCGCGCGTCCCAGGGCTCCGGCTCGTCCGGCGCGTTGCCGGCGCTGGGCGGGCCGCGCTCGAACCAGGCGCGCGCCGCGCGCGAGCCCGGCGGCGGCACCACCAGCCGATCGGTGTCGACGAGATAACCCCTGATCTCGATGATCATGTTCTCCTCCGTGGCAGCCCAGATCGGTGGAGGATAGGACCGGCCATACCGCCGGCGATGTGGCGCGCGTCACAGAGCGCCGTCCTGCCCTTTTTCTCGGCACGAAGAGCAGGCGCAAGGCAGGGATGCAGCCGGAGTGCAGCCACTATGCGCGGCCAGCGGCTTGCCACCGGCGGCCCGTCCAGGCAAGCTAATCGCAGAATTAACAGGGAGTGGCCGAGCATGCTGGACAGCGCCAAGCGGACCGTCAGCTATATCCGCATGGAGGACGGGACCTTCGAGGACTACGCGCTCCTGCGCGAGCTCGCCGAGCCCTTCCGCAAGGGCACCGCCGACCGCGTGCTGCGCGCCCTGGAGCCGCTGCACAACAGCTATCCCGGCGACAATGTGGATCGCTACGAGCACTCGCTGCAGACCGCGACCCGCGCCTTCCGCGACGGCGCCGACGACGAGACGGTGGTGGCGGCGCTGCTGCACGACATCGGCGACGTCCTGGCGCCGGACAATCATGCCGACTATGCGGCCTCGGTCATCAAGCCCTATGTGAGCCAGGGCACCTACTGGATGATCCTCCAGCACGGCGTCTTCCAGGGCTATTACTACTTCCACCACTACGGCAAGGACCGCAACGAGCGCGAGAAGTTCCGCGGTCATCCGGCGTTCGAGCGCACCATCGAGTTCTGCGCCAAGTGGGACCAGATGGCCTTCGATCCGAACTACGACACGATGCCGCTCGAGGCCTTCAGGCCCGCCGTCCACCGCATCTTCGACCGCGAGCCCTGGACCGCGTCGAAGGCGTAGCGCCCGCTTGGCGGATCACCGCCGCTAGCAGATGCGTGGCAGCTGCTCGCCGCTCAACATATCGAGCACGCGGCTGCCACCCAGCAGCCCCCTGAGCACAACGCCCATGCCCGTGCCGGGCTCGACTGTCCCGATCGCCGCGGCGCCGGCGCCGAGCGGATGGCGCCGCATGATGGCGAGCGCCCGCTCCGCCTGCTCGGGCGGGACGAAGGCGACGAAGCGGCCCTCGTTCGCCACGTAGAGCGGATCGAGCCCAAGGATCTCGCAGGCGCCGCGGACGGGATCGGACACCGCGATCGCCGACTCCGTGACACGGATGTCGACCTTTGCCGCCTCGGCGATCTCGATGAGAGCGGTGGCAAGCCCGCCGCGCGTCAGGTCACGCAGGCAATGGAGGTCGACGCCCGCCTCGATCATGGCGAGGACGAGACCGGCGAGCGGCGCGCAATCGCTCTCGATCGCGCTCTCGAACTCCAGCCCCTCGCGGACGCTCATGATCGCCACGCCATGCCGCCCGACATCGCCGCTGAGCAGCACCACATCGCCCGCGCGCACCTCGGTGGGGGCTACCGGCCGTTGCGCGACGACGAGCCCGACCCCGGTCGTGTTGATATAGACCCCGTCGCCCTTGCCGCGCTCGACCACCTTGGTGTCGCCGGTCACCATGCGGACGCCGGCGGCCTCGGCCGCGCGCCGCATCGAATCGACCACGCGCCGCAGCAACCCGATCGGCAGACCCTCCTCCAGCACCAGGCCGAGGCTCAGATAGAGCGGCCGGGCGCCGCACATGGCGAGGTCGTTCACCGTCCCGTTCACCGCGAGCGAGCCGATGTCGCCGCCGGGAAAGAACAGCGGCCGCACCACATAGGAATCGGTGGTGAAGGCGATCCGCGCGCCGCCGAGCTCGAGCACCGCGCCGTCGTGGACCAGCTCGCCGGGCGACGCGGCGAAGGCGGGGCGGAAGATCTCCTCGATCAGTTGCCGCGTCATGCCGCCGCCACCGCCATGGGCGAGCTGGATCGCTTCCGCAGCATCGGCGGGCGCCGGACAGGCCGGCGCAAAATAGGTGCGATCGCTCATCGCCGGGCTTCCTCCGCCAGCGCGGCTGGCACCGGCGAGGTCCCGAGGCGCCGATACCGGTAGTAGGCGGCGCAGGCGCCCTCGGAGGATACCATGGTCGCGCCGAGCGGATGCTCCGGCGTGCAGCGCGTGCCGAAGGCCGGGCAGTCGCCGGGCTTCTTCAGGCCGCGCAGGATGACGCCGCTGATGCACTCGCCGGCGGCCTCGGACGGCCGGACCACGCGGCCGAAGCGGGCGAGCGCGTCGTAGCGCGCATAGGCCGGCGCCAGGCCAAGGCCGCTCGCGGGAATCTCGCCGATGCCGCGCCAGCGCTGCGGCCGTATCTCGAACACTTTCCGGATCAGCTGCTGCGCGACCTGGTTGCCGTCGGCGCGTACCGTGCGGCTGTACTGGTTCTCGACCTCCGCGCGCCCCTCCTCCAGCTGCCGGATGCAGAGATGCAGGCCCTGCAGCAGGTCGAGCGGCTCGAAGCCGGTGACGACGATCGGGACCCCGAACCGGCGCGCCAGCGGCGCATAGGCCTCCACCCCCATCACGGTGCAGACGTGGCCGGCGGCGAGAAAGCCCTGCACCGTGTTGTCCGGCGCTGCCAGCAGCGCCTCGATCGCCGGCGGCACCAGCACATGGGAGACCAGCAGCGAGAAGTTGCCGAGATCCTCGCGCGCCGCCTGGGCCACCGCCATCGCCGTGGTGGGCGCCGTCGTCTCGAAGCCGATCGCGAAGAACACGACCTGGCGTCGGGGATTGGCGCGGGCGATGGTCACCGCGTCGAGGGGCGAATAGACGATCCGCAGGTCGGCGCCGCGCGCCTTGGCGGCGAGCAGGCTGCCGCCCTCGCCGGGCACCCGCAGCATGTCGCCGAAGGAGCAGAAGATCACGCCGGGCTCGCCGGCGATGTCGATCGCGGCGTCGATGATCTCCGCCGGCGTGACGCAGACCGGACATCCCGGCCCGTGCAGCAGGCTGACGCCCGCCGGCAGCATCCGGTCGATGCCGTGGCGGAGAATGGAATGGGTCTGCCCGCCGCAGATCTCCATGATCGCCCAGGGCCGCGTCGTAATGCGGGCGATCGCTTCCGCATAGCGGTGCGCGGCGGAGGCGTCCCGATATTCGTCGACAAATTTCACGGGCCCTCCTCCTCGATGGCCTCGATCTCCTGCAGGTAGGCGAAGGTGCGGCTCGCCTCCGCCTCGTCGATGACGGCAATCGCGACGCCGGCATGGACCAGGACATAGTCGCCCACGCCGGCATCGGGGACGCAGGCGAGGTTGATCTGCTTGACGATGCCACCGAAGGCGACGCGGCCCCGCCGCGTCAGCTCGTCGCCGCCCTCGACGCTCTCGATCCGGCCGGGCACCGCAAGGCACATCAGCTCTTCTCCTCGGTCAGCGGCCGCGCCGCGAAAGCCAGCTGCCCGACCGCGAGCCCGCCGTCATTGGGCGGCACGCGATGGTGCCAGCAGGGCACGAGACCCGCCTGCCGCAGCCGCCCGATCGCGGCCTCGCTGAGCCGTGCATTCTGGAAGCAGCCACCGGTGAGCAGGACGCGTCCGATGCCGACGCGCCGCGCGACGGCGAGGATGACCGCCGCCAGCGCGTCGTGGAAGGCGGCGGCGAGCGGCTCGACAGCGACGCCGCGCCGCCGCGCGGCGACGATATCCGCGAGCATCGGACGCCAGTCGATGAGGATCGGGCCGTGACCCTCCCGCAGCGCCAGCGGCGCGAGGCGGACTTCTCCGGCATCGCCGCGGTCGGCGGCGAACTCGACCGCCATCGCCGCCTCGCCTTCGAAGCTTGCGCGCCGGCAAAGGCCCAGCAGCGAGGCGACGGCGTCGAACAGCCGGCCGACGCTCGACGTCAGCGGCGCGTTGACGCCGCGCGCCAGCATGGTCGCGATCACCGCGCGCTCCCGCGCCGAGAACTCCGACGCGGCGGCGCCATCCATGCCGCTCTCGCCCATGGCTGCGTAGAGGGCGCCGAGGGCGGGGCGGCGCGGCTCGCGGATCGCCGCCTCGCCGCCCGGCAGGCGGAAGGGATGGAAATGAGCGACGCGACGGAAGCGCGATCCCTCCAGCGCGAGAAACTCGCCGCCCCAGATGGTGCCGTCGCCGCCGTAGCCGGCGCCGTCCCAGGCGACACCGAGCACCGGCCCGTCGAGGCCGTTGTCCACCATGCCCGCGAGCACATGGGCGAGGTGGTGCGGCACCCGATGCACCGGCGCGCCATACTCCGTGGCGACGCGCGAGGAATGGAAATCGGGATGCGCGTCGCAGGCGACGGCGTAGGGCTGCAACCCATGCAGCCCAGCGAGCCGCGGCACCGCGCGCGCGAAGGCGGCGCGTCCCTCGGGCCCGTGGAGATCGCCGATATGCGGCCCGAGGAAGATCTGCCCGTCGAAGCCGGTCGCGACCGCGTTCTTCTGCTGGCCGCCCAGCGCCAGCAGCGGCGCGACAACACCCGGGGCCGCGATCGGCATCGGCGCGAGGCCGCGCGCCCGGCGCAGCACCATCGGCTCGCCGGCGATGCAGCGGATGACGGAGTCATCGACCGCGCACGCGATCGGGCGATCGTGCACGAGGAAGAGATCGGCGATGCCGCCGAGCCGCTGCAGCGCCTCGGCCTCGTCCGCCACCAGCGGCTCGCCGCTCAGATTGCCGCTGGTCGCCACCAGCGGCGCGCCGAACGCGCGCAGCAGCAGATGATGCAGCGGCGTATAGGGCAGCATGATGCCGAGCCAGGGATTGCCCGGCGCGACGCTCGGCGCCAGCGCCGCCGCGTCCGCGCGTCCGCGCAGCAGCAGGATCGGCGCCGCCGGCGCGGTCAGCAGCCGGCGCTGCTCGCCGGCAACCACCGCGATGGCCTCGGCCGCGGCGAGCGACGGCATCATCAGGGCGAAGGGCTTCGCCGGCCGCCGCTTCCGCCGGCGCAGCAGCGCCACCGCCGCCTCGTTGCCGGCATCGACCAGCAGCTGGAAGCCGCCCAGCCCCTTCAGCGCGACGATCGCGCCGTCGCGCAGCGCCGCCACCGCCGCCAGCAGCGCCGCGTGCCCGGTTGCCGATGTCGCGCCGGCGCCATCCCAGAGCGCGAGCCGCGGCCCGCAATCCGGGCAGGCGTTGGCCTCCGCATGGAAGCGGCGCGAGGCGGGATCGCGGTACTCGGCGCCACAGGCGTCGCACAAAGGAAAGTGCCGCATCGTGGTGCGCGCGCGGTCGTAGGGCAGCGCCTCGACAATGCTGTAGCGCGGGCCGCAATCGACGCAGCTGGTGAAGGGATAGAGGTAGCGCCGATCCCCGGGGTCGAGGATCTCGCGGAGGCAGGCCGGGCAGGTCGCGAGATCGGCCATCACGACAGCCGCGCGCGCGCCCTCCTCGGCGCTGGGCAGGATGGAGAACTCCGTCTCGCCGCGGGGTGCGAGCCGCGTGGTCCGCCGCTCGCGGATCGCCGCGTTGGCGGGAAGCGCGCCGTCGAGCCCGGCCAGGAAATCCCCCAGCGCCGGGCTCTCGCCCTCCACCTCCACCAGCACGCCGCCGCCGGTATTGCGCACGAAGCCGCGAAGCGCCTGGCTGCGGGCGAGCCGGTAGACGAAGGGCCGGAACCCCACGCCCTGCACCGCGCCGGCAATCTCGAGCCGGAGCCGCTCGACGGATGCTTCTCCTGAAAAAGCCACGGTCGCGCTCACCTCCCGCTCAGGTCTCGAGGTCCACGCTTTCGAGGACGACGTGCTGCGCGCTCGGATGATGCGGATCCTGCGACAGCTCGATGGCCAGCCGGGCTCCCGCCGCGACGGTGCCGCGCGACACCTCCTCGAAATGCTCGCGGAAATGCTCGGGGGACATGTGGCTGAGCGCCCCCAGCCAGACCTGGGCGGCGGCGATGCGCCCGCCGCCGCGCTCCCGCGCCACCTGCTCGAGCCGGCGCACGAGATCGCGCACCATGCCGGTCTCATGCATGCGCCTGCTCCTCCTGCCGGGTGACGAGTGCGTCCACTTCCGTCGCGATCAGGCCCACGGCCGCGTCGATTGCGGCGGCAGCCTCGGCGCTCGGCGGCGCGCCTACCTCGAAAACCGTGCCTTCGACGGCATAGACCACGAGCCGCCGCGGCAGCCGGTCGAGGGCGCGGGCGAGCTCGACGGCGTCGGCGACGCCGAAGGCGTGGGTCGAGCCGAGCGCCAGCTCGCGCGGCAGCGGCTCCAGCATGGGCGCGAGGCGGTGAATGCGGCCGGCTTCCGTCACGGTCCGCGCGGCGTCGATCAGGATCACCGTGTCGATGCCGGACCACATCTCGATCAGCGCAAGCATGTCGCCGCCCTGCGCCCTGACCTGCACGCCCGCCGGCACGCGCCCAGCCAGGCGATCCGCGACCAGCGGACCGATCCCGTCGTCGCCGCAATCTCGATTGCCGACGCCGACCACGAGGATGCGGCTCGCCCGCGGACTCATTGCCGGTGCACCCGGAGCTTGAGGAAATGCGTCGAGCAGGAGATGCAGGGATCGTAATTGCGGATGCCCTGCTCGCAGCGGTCGCGCAACGCGTCGTCGGGCAGGTCGAGACCGGCGGTCGCGATCGCGCGGAGGTCGTCCTCGATGATCCCCTGATTCTGCGAGGTCGGCGGCACGATACGCGCCTCGAGGATGGTGCCGTCCGCGTCGAGCCGGTAGAAATGATAGAGGCTGCCGCGCGGCGCCTCGGTGCAGCCGTGCCCGACGCCGGCGCGCGGCTCGAGCGGCACCGCCGGCACCGGCGGCGGCCGGTAGTCGCCGACGATGCGCAGGGCCTCCCCGCAGGCATAGAGCAGCTCGACGGCGCGGACGACGATGCTCCGAAACGGGTTGCGGCAGACCGGATCGAGCCCGGCCTCGCGGGCGAGCGCCTGCACGTCGGACGGCAGGCGATCGAAGTTCAGGTTGAAGCGGGCCAGCGGCCCGACATGATAGGCGCCGCGGCGCTTCAGCACCGAGTGCAGTGCCGTCGAATGGGCGACGTGGCGCTCCTCGAACTCGTTCGGGTAGTCGGCAACGGCGATGTCGAGCCCGCGATTGGAGACGATGCGGCCCTCGTTGAAGGGATATTCCGCCGGATGGCGGACCGCCACGAACTCGTAGTCGCGCTCCAGCTCCGGAAACGGGAAACCGGCGACCCAGCGCAGGATCTCGACCGCGTGCTCGCGCGCCTGCTTCAGCTCCTCGGCGACCGGCGCGAGCTCCGCCCGGCTCGGCACGCGATAGAAGCCGCCGACGCGCACGTTGATCGGGTGGATCTCGCGCCCACCGACGAGGCGCAGGAGCTCGTTCCCCGCTTTCTTGACCGCGAGGCCGCGGCGCACGGCATCGCCGTGCTCGCGCGCCATCTGAATCGCATCCGGATATCCCAGGAAATCCGGCGCGTGCAGCATGACCACGTGGAGCGCATGGCTCTCCAGCCACTCGCCGCAATAGAGCAGGCGGCGGAGGGCGCGCAGCTCGCCGTCCACGACGACGCCGAGCGCGTCCTCCATGGCGTGGACCGAGCTCATCTGATAGGCGACCGGGCAGATGCCGCAGATGCGCGCGGTGATGTCCGGCGCCTCGGTGAAGGCACGGCCGCGCAGCAGGGCCTCGAAGAAGCGCGGCGGCTCGAAGATGCGGAGCTGCACCTTGTCGACCTCGCGGTCGCGGATGTGGAGATCGAGCGCCCCCTCCCCCTCGACGCGCGCCAGGTAGTCGACGCGGATCCGCTTAGTCGCCATGCGCCTCGCTCTCCTTGCGGAACGGCTCCGCCGTCGCGTTGAAGGTGCGGAAGACCCGGTGGATGTCGCGCTCCGGCGCACCGAGCCCTTGCCACGCCCGCGCCAGCGAGGCCGTGTTGGGCTGCTCCATCGGCCCGTAGCAGCCATAGCAGCCGCGGTCATAGGAGGGGCAGATGGCGCCGCAGCCGGCATGCGTCACCGGGCCGAGGCAGGCCTTGCCCTGCGCCACCATCACGCAGACGGTGCCGCGCAGCTTGCACTCGACGCAGACGCTGTTGGTGGCGATCTCCGGCTTGCGGCCGGCCAGGAACGCCGAGACCACCTCGAGGAGCTGCATCTTGTTGATGGGACAGCCGCGCAGCTCGAAATCCACCGGCACATGCGCGGCGATCGCCGTCGAGGTGGCCAGCGTCTTTATATATTGCGGTGAGGCGTAGACCGCCGAGATGAAATCCCTGACATCGGCGAAATTGCGCAGCGCCTGGATGCCGCCTGCGGTGGCGCAGGCGCCGATCGTCACCAGGTGGCGCGAGCTGGCGCGCACCCGGCGGATGCGCTCGGCGTCGTGCGCCGTCGTGATCGAGCCCTCGACGAGCGAGAGGTCGTAGGGGCCTCGCGTGGTGCTGCTCGATGCCTCGGGGAAATAGGCGATCTCCACCGCCTCGGCAACGGCGAGCAGCTCGTTCTCGCAGTCGAGCAGCGACAGCTGGCAGCCGTCGCAGGAGGCGAATTTCCAGACCGCGAGCTTGGGCCGCCTGCGCGCCGCCATGTCAGATCTCGCGCACGAGGAAATAAGAGGCGATCCGGTCGAAGCGCATGACCGGGCCGTCGCGGCAGACGAAAGTCGGCCCGAACTGGCAATGGCCGCAGAGGCCGATGGCGCATTTCATGTTGCGCTCCATGGAGAGATAGATGTGATCGTCGGCAACGCCGGCGGTGCGGAGCGCGTCGATCGAGAAGCGCATCATCACCTCCGGTCCGCAGACCATCGCGATCGTATTCGCGGGATCGAAGCCGGCGCGCGGGATCAGCATCGGCACCACGCCGACATTGCCGTACCAGTCGCCGGACGCATGATCGACGGTGACATCGATCTCGATGTCGAGACGGCGGCGCCAGCGCTCGATCTCGCGACGAAACAGGATCTCCAGGGGGCTGCGCGTGCCATAGAGGAGGGCGACCCGGCCATAGCGCCCGCGGTCGGCGAGAATCCGGTAGATCGCCGGCCGCACGGGCGCGAGGCCGAGACCGCCGGCGACGATCACGACGTCGCTGCCGACCGCCGCCTCGACCGGCCAAGCGGTGCCGAACGGACCCCGCACGCCCAGCACCGCGCCACGCTTCACGCCGGCGACCGCCGCGCTCGTCGCGCCGACCGCACGGACGGTGTGGATCAACCGCCTGCCGTCCGCCGGGTCGCCGCTGACGCTGATCGGCACCTCGCCGACGCCGAGGGCATAGAGCATGTTGAACTGGCCGGGAGCGAAACCGGCCGCCTCGCCGGCGACGGGTAAGAGCTCGAAGGTGGCGATATCCTTCGTCTCATGCTGGATCCGGCCCACGCGGTAGGGCCGCGGCAGCATCGGATCGGATGTCGCGGCGAGGCTCATGTCGCCTGCTTTCCATAGACGTCGAGGAGCTGCAGCCGCGTCGCCTGCAGCCGCTGCAGCAGCACCGGCAGGAAGCGCTTCATCAGCTCGTAGCCGAGATCGTGATCGGCCTCGCACTTGTCGCGCAGGCATCGGGCGTTGATGCCGATGGCGCGGGTCAGCTCGAGGGCGCGCGCATCGAACGCCCAGCGGTAGGGCGGCAGCAGCCAGGACGCGCCGATGATCTCGCCCTGGCGCGAGGTGGCGAACACGATCGGGGCAATGCCAGGCGAGTGGATCTCGAGCGCCACCGCCCCATGCCGGATGAGGTAGAATTCGTCCGCGGCGCCGCCTTCGCGCAGGACATACTGGCCGGCCTCGAAGCGCACGTTGCGCGCGCAGCCCGCGATGATGTGCCCGAGCTGCGGCTCAAGCCCGGCAAAGAAGGGATGCTCGAGAAGAATCCGGTCAAGCCCCTCCATGCGGCGCCTCCTTCGATGCGGACACGGATTCCCGGATCGCCGCCGCCTCGGCCGTGATGTCGATGCCGACCGGGCACCAGGTGATGCAGCGTCCGCAGCCGACGCAGCCGGAGCTGCCGAACTGGTCGAACCAGCCTGCAAGCTTGTGAGTGATCCAGTGCCGATAGCGGCCGCGCGTGGTGTTGCGCACGCTGCCGCCATGAAGGTAGGAGAAGTCGAGCGTGAAGCAGGAGTCCCAGCGGCGGGCGCGCTCCGCCCCCTCTCCCGCCAGATCGCTGTGGTCCTCGACCGTGGTGCAGAAGCAGGTCGGGCATACCATCGTGCAGTTGGCGCAGGAGAGACAGCGCGAGGCCACCTCGTCCCATCGCGGGTGATCGGGATTGCCCTGCAGCAGCTCCTTGAGGCCCTGGGTGTCGAGGCGACGGCCCATGTTGCCCGCCGCGCGGGCCACCACCGCGTCGGCGGCGGCAAGCTCCGCCTCTCCGGCGGCGCGGCCCGGCAGTGTCGCCAGAACCTCGCCCCCGGCGAGGCTGCCGACCTCGACCAGAAACTCGTGCCGGTCGCCGTCGATCAGTTCCGTCAAGGCGAGATCGAAGCCGGCCGTCGCGCCCGGACCGGTTCCCATCGAGACGCAGAAACAGGTGCCGCCGGGATCGCCGCAATTCACCGCGACGATGAAGGCACTCTCGCTCCGCCGGCGATAGGCCGGATCCGCGTAGTCGCCGCCGAAGAAGACCCGGTCCTGGATGGCGATCGCGTTGAGCTCGCACGCGCGCACGCCGATGAAAGCGAAGCGATCCGACGCATCGCGCTCCGCGACGAAATCGAGGTCCTCGCCGGAGCGCCGGACCCGCCACAGCGTCTCCCGGGGCGGATGCAGGAAGCGCTTCCAGGATTGCGGGCCGACCGCGTAGCCGAAGAGCGCCTTGTCCGAGCGCGGCTCCAGCCGATAGTGGCCGCCGTCCTGGCGGTCGGTCCAACCGGCGGGCAAGTCACCGATGGTGGAGATCGCGTCATAGACGATGGCGCCGTCTCGCATCGTCGGGCCGAGAATCCGATAGCCGCGCGCGCCCAGCGCGTCGAGCAGCGCCTGCAGCCCGTCGCGCGCGATGACGACTTTCGTGCCGATCGCAGGTCCGGATCCGGTCACGCTCTGACTTTCCGTTGGGTCCGCAATCTCATTCAATCATGCACCCGTTGGCCACGCCTAGGGCATGCGAAAAATTCGGGCCTTCCCTATTCCCTCTCGGTTGCGGACATGCCGACTTATCGCTGCCACAGAATCAGTGGCAGTTCCGCGGCAGCGGTGCCGGCATGGTGAGGCCGGATGCGCGGAGTGAAGTCCCGTGCCGGCCGCGTATTCGGCACCCGCGCTGTATAGACGTGTCCGTTCGCGGCGCCGCCATTTCTCCGGCCCGAGGCCAGCGGGATGACCTCCATGGGCCTGTCGTCGACGGGGTCCGCGTAGAGCTCCACGCGGATGTCCGCCGGCGGCATCTCGCCGAGATGGACCGGGACCGTGAAAGCCCAGCAGTCGCCGTCCTGCATCACGGTCGGATCGCCGAACCGGAGGCCCGCCCAATGCTGACGGATGCGCCGTTCCCAGCCCGCCATGCTCCGGGCGGCGGCGCCGCCGGAGGCGAGCCGCGATCGCAGCGCCTGAGCGCCCGGAAAATAGGCTTTCGCCAGGTAGTCCTGCAGCAGACGGGTGCCGGAATAGGCCGGGGTCAGCACCGCCATGCTGCGGCGGACGCGCTTCAGCCAGTCCCGCGGCAGGCCCGCGGCGTCGCGGCTGTAGAAGGCGGGAACGATCTCCCGCTCGAGCAGCGAATAGAGGCTTTCCGCGTCGGCCTTGTCCCATTCCTTCGGCGTCAGCTCCGCATCGATGTCGTTGATGAACCAGCCGGCACCGTCGATCGCAACTTCCGCCCACCAGCCGTCCCGCACGGAGAGGTTGAGGCCACCGTTGACGAGCACTTTCATGCCGCTGGTGCCGCAGGCTTCCCAGCGCCGTCGCGGCATGTTGATCCAGACATCGACGCCCTGGACCAGCTCGGCAGCCAGCGACATGTCATAGTCCTCGAGGAAGACGACACCCGCCCGGCATTCCGGGTCCTCCGCGAAGAGGATCCATTCCTGGACCATTCGCTTCCCTTCGAGGTCGTCCGGATGCGGCTTGCCCGCGATCACCAGTTGCACCGGCCGGTCCCGGTTGTTGAGAAGGCGCCGCAGGCGAAGCGGATCCCGCAGCAGCAGGTCCGTGCGCTTGTAGGCGGTGAAGCGGCGCGCGAAGCCGAGGGTGAGGACGTCGGGGCCGAACACGGCGTCGGCGAGGTCGACGGTGGCGGCCGGCGCACCACGCTCGGCGAGGGAGCGCCGCAGGCGGCTCCGCACGCTCTCGATGAGGCGCTGACGGCTGCCGTTGCGCATCGCCCAGAGCGAGGCGTCATCGACCTTCTCGATCGCCGAGGCGGGATCGGGGCAAGCTCCGCGCCAGCGATCCTCGCCGCACGCGTCGGTCCAAAGCCTGTCGGCCGCGGCGGACTCCCATGACGGGACGTGCACGCCGTTGGTGATGTGATCGAGCGGAACCTCGACCGTCGGCCAGCGCGGGAACAGTTGCTTGAACAGCGCTCGGCTGACCGCGCCGTGCACGCGGCTGACGCCGAAGGCGTAGGCGGACCCGCGCAGGGCGAGGTATGCCATATTGAAGGGCTCGGCATCGTTGTCGGGGTCGGCCCGCCCGAGCGCCAGCAGATCGCGCCAGGAAATGCCGGCATCACTCGCGAAGCTCTCGATATAGCCCATGTATTTGTGAATGAGCGTCGGCTCATAGCGGTCGAAGGCGGCATCGACCGCGGTGTGGGTGGTGAACACGTTGCCGGCGCGGGTGGCCCAGAACGCCTCCCAGAACTGCAGGCCGGATCGATGCGCCAGCTGGCGCGCCCGCTCCAGCACGACGAAGGCGGAATGACCCTCGTTGAGATGACACACCTCGGTGTCGGGATAGAGCGCCTCGATCACCCGCCAGCCGGCGATGCCGAGAACGAGCTCCTGCATCAGCCGCCTCTCCGAGCCGCCGCCATAGAGCTTGGCTGTAATGCCGCGGTCGGCGGGACTGTTGAGAGGGTCGTTGCTATCGAGCAGGTAGAGCGCGGTGCGGCCCACCTGCGCCTTCCAGATGCGCAGGATGAGCGTCCGCCCCGGCAGATCGAGCGTGATGTGCAGCCAGCCACCGTCGCGGTCATGCGCCGGCTGCAGCGGCAGCATGGCCGGCTCGTTGTAGGGATAGATCTCGTGTTGCCAGCCCGCGGCATCGATGGTCTGGCGGAAGTAGCCCTCCTGATAGAGGAGGCCGACGCCGATGATCGGCACCGCGAGGTTGCTTGCCGATTTCAGCACGTCGCCGGCCAGGATGCCGAGCCCGCCGGCATAGAGCGGCAGCCCCTTGCCGATGCCGAACTCCATGCTGAAATAGGCGACGCGCTTCAGCTTCGCGCCGCCCTGATTGGTGGCGAACCACCCCGGTGCCTCCAGCACGGCGCGCCGCCGCTCGGTGGTCGCGCGGAGCTCGGCGACGAAGCCGGCATCGGCCGCCAGCGCGCGCAGCTGCGCCGGCGTCGCCTTCCGCAGAATGATCCAGGGATTGCGCGTGCGCTGCCAGATCTCGAGATCGACCTTGCGCCAGAGCGCGTTCGCCTCGTTGCTCCAGGTCCAGTGCAGATCGAGCGCGAGATCGACCAGCCCCTGGAGCTGCGTGGGCAGCTGGGGAGCGGCCGGAAACAGTCCGCGATTGTTACCCGTCGTTCGGGGACTCCCCATTGGTCCTCAAGACGTCGTGCTTCGGGTATGGTCCACCGCCGGGTGCGGCGGTTGCATACGGTGGCAGGCGTTCGCCACCGGCCTCCCCGGTCGATGCCGCAAAGATACTAGGAGTATCCGGCGATCTTTCGATGGCCGGCATAACTTTGGCCGCCGCGCGGACCCGATTGGGAGAAAATGACGCCGATGGGGAGGGCGTGCAGGCGATCTCCTGCGACCGCCGGGCTTACGGGTCCGCCGCCGCGACGTCACCGCCTAAGGCACTGATCGGCCTCGGTTCCACCGACAGCGGGCACACGCTCAGGCGGCGATGAAGCTGACCTCGGCGGCGCCGAACCCCTCGAAGACGGCCCGGACGGTTTGCCCCGGCTTGACGAAATTGAGGCCGGCATAGGTGCCGGTCGTGATCACCTTGCCGGCACGGGGTGCCGCCCGCCGCGGCGGCGAGTCACGACCGGCGCAGCAGCGAATGGCAGGCATGGATGACGAACAGCGCGCAGCCGGCGGCGATCGGCACCGTCATCCAGAGATGGCCGATGCCGAGGAGGATCGTGCTTTCCTCCGAGTTGGCGATCATCAGCGGGATCGAATAGCCGCCGATCAGCAACGACACCGCGACGATGATCCAGTCGGAACCCGCCTCGAGGATCTCCCGCCAGGCGGACGGCACGCGATGGAGCGGCACGGTGCCAGCACCACCGCGGACCTGCCGCGGCGCCTGCTCACGCCCGCCGATCTCGGCTCCTATCGCCTGATCGTGCCGCCGCCGCCGGCGCGGCTCCACGCCCCCGTCACCCAGTGGTTCGCCGATGCCGGTGCGCGCTCGCCGCGCGTCAGCAGCTGCAACAGCATCTCCGCGACCATGCTGGCGGTGCTGCACGGGACGGCGATCGGCGTCTGCCGATCCGCCTGATGCGGGACGAGCTCGCCAAGCGCGCGGTGCGGATGCTCCGGGTGGAGCCGAAGGTGCCGGCGCATCGTGTCTCGATCACCCGCGGCCTCATCGCGCAAGACGAAGCCTTCGCCTGAAGAAGGCGCGCTCATCCCTTGGCACCGCGGGGACCGTGCTCGTCTGGTCCGCAAGAGCGGTACTCGAAAATAGAAACGCCGCAGTTTCCTGCGGCGTTTCGAAATGGTGGCGGAGGGAGGGGGATTCGAACCCCCGATAGGGCTTTAGGGCCCTATAACGGTTTAGCAAACCGCCGCCTTCAGCCACTCGGCCACCCCTCCACCGATGAGTGGGATTACACGGCGTATGCGAGGGCCGCTCTATAGAGGGGGCCCCCCTAAGTCAACGCGGAGCCGCGAGAGCGTCGCAGCGGCGGCGGCGAAGCGCCGGATTCCATTCGCTCTCGGGGCGGTCGTTGACGAAGGCTCAACCATGTTTCGCGGCGGCGCCCCGGGCGTACCGCGGTGTGATTTGTTGACCTTGATCAACGGCGGCACCGCCGCATCACTCTGAATCGGGTCGGTGCGATCTGATTCACCCTTAACCCCTTCAGGGCATTTTAACGAAAGGAGCCAAAAACTGGGATCGTCAAGGAACAGAACCGTTCCCGTACTCAGTGGAGGCAGAAATGGGCTTGTCGAAGCGTTCGGTGGAAATGCTCCTCGATCTGGTGGAGATCAAGATCAGCTTCATGGACGTGTCCGACCGCGAGGATGCGCGCGACCTGCAGGTGCTCGAGCGGGCTCGCGAGGAGCTGCGCTCCCTCACCGGCGTCGCCAGCGCCACGGTCGTCCCCGCCAACATCCGCCGCGTCGCGCGCCCGCGCGTCGCCGCCTAAGCTTCCAGCCTTCCGCGCCGAGCCGCCGCCCGGCGGCTTACGGCACCTGCATCCCGCGGGCGACCGCGGGGCGCGCGGAAATCGCCTGGTACCAGCGCTCGACGCTCGGGAAATCGCCGAGCGCCACCTTGTGCCACTCGTGGCGCGCGACCCAGGGATATGTGGCGATATCGGCGATCGAATAGTCGCCGGCGAGATACTCGGACTTGCCCAGCCGCGCGTCCAGCACGCCATAGAGCCGGCGCGTCTCCTTGCCATAGCGCTCGATCGCATAGGGCACCGGCTCCGGCGCCGCGCGCAGGAAATGGTGCACCTGGCCGAACATCGGCCCGACGCCGCCCATCTGGAACATCAGCCATTGCAGCGTCGCGTAACGCGCCATCGGCTCCTTCGCCAGCAGCCTGCCGGTCTTCTCCGCCAGGTAGATCAAGATCGCGCCGGACTCGAAGAGCGCCATCGGCCTCCCGGTCGGCCCTTCCGGGTCCAGAATGGCGGGGATCTTGCTGTTGGGGTTGAGCGCGATGAACTCCGGCTTGAACTGCTCGTTCTTGGAGATATCGACCTTGTGCACCCGGTACGGCAGCCCGGTCTCCTCCAGCATGATCGAGACCTTGCGGCCATTGGGCGTGGACCAGGTGTAGAGATCGATCACGGCCGCTCCTCTTTCTTGTCGCATCGGGGATAGAAGGCTTAGCCCGGCGCCGCCGAGGCGGCAAGAGACGGCGGTGGCGCCGCCGCCGCCGACCGATTAGTCTCTCGGCAACGCACGGTTGCGGAGAATTGCAGCAGTAAGAGGACTCATGGCGTCGGTCGGCGGCAAATCCCCCCTCATCCACCCGGTGATCCTGTCCGGCGGCTCCGGCACCCGGCTCTGGCCGCTGTCGCGCACCCAAGTGCCGAAGCAGCTGCTGCCGCTGCTCACCGGCAAGAGCCTGCTGCAGGAGACGGTGCTGCGCGTCCACGACCCGGCGCACTTCGCCGCACCCCTCCTCATCGCCAACGACGCCCACCGCTTCATGATCGGCGAGCAGCTGCGCGAGATCGGCGTGACGCCGCGCGCCCTGGTGCTGGAGCCGCAGGGCCGCAACACCGCGCCGGCGATCTGCGTCGCCGCGCTGATGCTGGCGAAGGAGGCGCCGGACGCGCTGATGCTGATCCTGCCCTCCGATCACGTGATCCGCCACCGCGCCGCCTTCCTCGCCGCGGTGGAGCGCGCGGCGGCGGCGGCGCAGACCGGCGCCCTCGTCACCTTCGGCATCACGCCGGACCGGCCGGAGACCGGCTACGGCTATATCCGCCGCGGCGCGTCCTGGCCCAAGGTGGAGGGCTGCTTCGCCATCGGCGCCTTCGTCGAGAAGCCCGACCGCGCCCGCGCCGAGCAGATGCTGGCGGGCGGCGACCACTACTGGAACAGCGGCATGTTCCTCTTCCCGGCGAAGCTCTATCTCGAAGAACTGAAACGTCGCGAGCCCGCCATGGTTGAGACCTGCACCAAGGCGCTGGAGAAGGCCGGCCGCGATCTCGACTTCCTGCGCCTGGAGCGCGAGGCCTTCGTCGCCGCCCGCTCGGTCTCCGTCGACTACGCCGTCATGGAGCACACCAAGGCCGCCGCCGTGGTGCCGGCGCCGATCGGCTGGAGCGATGTCGGCAGCTTCGACGCGCTCTGGGAGATCGGCACCAAGGACGCCGGCGGCAACGTCACCCACGGCGACGTCGTCGCCGAGAGCACGAAGAACTCCTATCTCCGCTCCGAGCACGGGCTGGTGGCGGCGCTCGGCATCGAGGACCTGGTGGTGATCGCGACCTCGGACGCCGTGATGGTGGCGCCGCGCGACCGCGCCCAGGACGTGAAGCTGCTGGTGCAGCGGCTCGAGCGCGACAAGCGCGGCGAGGCGCAGAATCATCCGCTGGTGAACCGGCCCTGGGGCAGCTTCCGCTCGATCCACAACGGCGAGCGCGTGCAGGTGAAGCACATCGTGGTGAAGCCCGGCGGCCGGCTGTCGCTGCAGTTCCACAATCACCGCGCCGAGCATTGGGTGGTGGTCAGCGGCACCGCCACGGTGACCCGCGGCGAGGAGATGCTGACCCTCGAGGCGGACCAGTCCACCTACATCCCGCTCGGCATGCAGCACCGCCTGGAGAACAAGGGCGATGTGCCCGTCCATCTCGTCGAGGTGCAGACCGGCGGCTATCTCGGCGAGGACGACATCGTCCGCCTCGAGGACAGCTACGGCCGCAGCTCGAAGGACTAGGCACGGCGCCGGCGGCAGAAGGGAGACCTTCCCATGCGCGCGATCAGGAGGATGCTTCTCGGCCTGGCGACGGCGCTCGGCATCTGCGTGCTGGCCTTCGCCGGCCTCATTGCATGGCCCGCGCCGCTATTCGCCTACAGCGCCGGAGCGGGGAAAATCGTCGTCGCGTCGGATCGACCGATCCCGGCCGCGGGCGGCGAGCGGTTCCTCCGCGACTGCGAGGGTCTGCTGGCGCGCTCGCCGCTCAAGGCCGAGAGCAGCCGCTATCGCATCTACATCACCAACACGGGCTGGCGCCATCGCCTGTTCTTCCTGCCTGCCCCCGAGGCCGGCGGCGTCACTTACTCCTTCTTCGGCGGCAGGGCGTTCCTCGCCGGCGCGACCTTCGAGACCGGCCGGCTGGTGAAGTGGGGCTACGTCACCACGCCGCCGCGCACCCTCGCCTACTTCTGTGCCCATGAGCTCACGCATGTCATCGTCCTCGAGCATCTCGGCGTGATCGCATCCGAGCGTCAGCCGAAATGGGTGCACGAGGGCTTTCCAGACTATGTTGGGATCGAGAGGCGGGAGTCCTTCGAGGCGCTGCGGAACGCGCTCGGCACCCGCCCCGTCGACGTCCCGATGATGCAGCACTACGGCGCCTATCCCCGCGATCGTCTGCTCGTCACCTACTTCCTGGAGAAGAAGGGCTGGTCCGTGGAGGAGCTGCTGCGGACAAAGCTCAGCTTCGAGGAAGCCTGGGCGATGATGCGCGCGGAGCCCGGAAGCTAGCCCGCGAGCTTCTGCTTCAGCCGCTCGTTGACGAGGGCGGGGTTGGCCTTGCCCTGGGTCGCCTTCATCACCTGGCCGACGAAGAAGCCGAAGAGCTTGTCCTTGCCGGAGCGGTATTCCGCGACCTTGTCGCCATTCGCTTTGAGAACGGCGTCGATCGCCCCATCGATGGCGCCGGTGTCGGTCACCTGCTTGAGGCCGCGCTCCTCAACCAGCGCCGACGGGCTCTTGCCGGTCTCCACCATCGCCGCGAAGACGTCCTTGGCGAGCCGGCCGGAAATGGTGTTGTCGTACTGCAGCACCAGCAGCTCCGCCAGCATCGCCGGCGTCACCTGGAAGTCGGCGATCGATTTGCCCGACGCGTTGAGCGCCGCGAAATAATCGCCCATCACGAGGTTGGCGACGTCGACGGCGAGCTTCGCCTTGGGCTGGCCCGGCGCCGCCTTGGCCACCGCCGCCAGCGCGCTCTCGTAGAGGTCGGCGGATTCCTTCTCCGCCACCAGCACGCTGGCGTTATAGGCGGAGAGACCAAGGGCGCTCTCGAAGCGCGTCTTCTTGGCGTCCGGCAGCTCCGGCAGGCCCTTGCGGATCCCATCCACCCACTTCCCGTCCAGCACCAGCGGCAGCAGATCGGGATCGGGGAAGTAGCGGTAGTCGTGCGCGTGCTCCTTCGAGCGCATCGGCCGCGTCACGCCCTTGTTGGCGTCGAAGAGCCGCGTCTCCTGGTCGATCTTGCCGCCATCCTCGATGATCTCGACCTGGCGCCGCGCCTCGTGCTCGATCGCCTGCATGACGTAGCGGATCGAGTTCACGTTCTTGATCTCGCAGCGCGTGCCCAGGGGCGCGCCGGGTTTGCGCACCGACACGTTGCAATCGCAGCGCATGGAGCCTTCCTCCATGTTGCCGTCGCAGGTGCCGAGATAGCGCAGGATCGAGCGCAGCTTCTTGAGATAGGCGCCGGCCTCCTCCGCGGTCCTGAGATCGGGCTCGGAGACGATCTCCATCAGCGCGATGCCCGCGCGGTTGAGATCGACATAGGTGTACTCGGCGTGCTGGTCGTGCAGGCTCTTGCCGGCATCCTGCTCCAGATGGAGCCGCGTGATGCCGATGGTGCGCGTCGAGCCGTCGGCCATGTCGAGGACGATCTCGCCCTTGCCGACGATCGGCCGCGTGTACTGGGAGATCTGATAGCCGGCCGGCAGGTCGGCATAGAAATAGTTCTTCCGGTCGAACACCGAGACCAGGTTGATCTCCGCCTTGAGGCCGAGGCCGGTGCGCACCGCCTGCTCGACGCAGATGCGGTTGATCACCGGCAGCATGCCGGGAAAGGCCGCGTCGACGGTGGAGACCTGGGTGTTCGGCTCGGCGCCGAAAGCGGTGGCGGCGCCGGAGAACAGCTTCGCGTTGGAAATGACCTGCGCATGCACCTCGAGGCCGATGATGACCTCCCAGGATCCGGTGCGCCCTTCGATCAGGCTCATGCGCGCCCTCCCGCCATGAACTGCGGCTTCGCGGTAAAGCCGGCGGAGCGCTCGATCACGTCGCCCACTTTCAGCACCGTCGCCTCGTCGAAGGCGCGGCCGATCACCTGCAATCCCAGCGGCAGCCCCTCGCCGGAGAGACCCGCCGGCACCGAGATGCCGGGGAGGCCCGCGAGATTGACCGGCACGGTGAAGACGTCGTTCAGGTACATGGCGATGGGATCGTCGCTGTTCTCGCCGATGGCGAAGGCAGCCGACGGCGCGGTCGGCGCCAGGATCGCATCGACGGTCTTGAATGCCTCGGCGAAGTCCTGGGCGATGAGCGCGCGGAGCTTCTGCGCCTTCAGGTAATAGGCGTCGTAATAGCCGGCCGAGAGCACATAGGTGCCGATCAGGATGCGGCGCTTCACCTCGGCGCCGAAGCCGGCGGCGCGGGTCGCCTCGTACATCTCGTCGAGGCTCTCGCCGGGGACGCGCAGGCCGAAGCGCACGCCGTCATAGCGCGCTAGGTTCGATGACGCCTCCGCCGGCGCAATGATGTAGTAAGCCGGCAGCGCGTATTTCGTCATCTTGAGGCTGATGTCGACGGGCTCGGCGCCCGCCGCCTTGAGCCAGGATATCCCCTGCTGCCAGAGCTGCTCGATCTCCGCCGGCATGCCGTCGAGGCGATACTCGCGGGGATTGCCGATCTTCATGCCGCGGATGTCGCCGGTGAGCGCCGCCTCGAAATCCGGCACCGGCAGCGGCGCCGAGGTCGAATCCTTGGGATCGTGCCCGGCCATCGCGCCCAGCATGATGGCGGCGTCGCGCACGCTGCGCGTCATCGGCCCGGCCTGGTCGAGCGACGAGGCGAAGGCGACGATGCCCCAGCGCGAGCAGCGGCCGTAGGTCGGCTTGATGCCGACGATGCCGGCGAAGCTGGCGGGCTGGCGGATCGAGCCGCCGGTGTCGGTGCCGGTGGCACCGAGCGCCGTCCGCGCCGCCACCGCCGCCGCCGAGCCGCCGGAGGATCCGCCCGGCACCAGCGGCCGGTTGTCGCCCCGGCGCCGCCAGGGATTCTCGACCGCGCCATAGGCGCTCGTGGTGTTCGACGAGCCCATCGCGAACTCGTCCATGTTCACCTTGCCCAGCATCACCGCGCCCGCCGCCCAGAGCTTGGCGGTGACGGTGGACTCATAGGGCGGCGTGAAGCCGCCGAGGATGCGCGAGCCGGCGGTGGTCGGGATGCCTTCGGTGCAGAACAGGTCCTTGATCGCGAGCGGCATGCCCTCGAGGGCGCCGCCCTGCCCACGCGCCAGCTTCTCGTCGGAGCGTTTCGCCATTTCCAGCGCGCGCTCCGGCGTCTCCACGAGATAGGCGTTGAGCTGGCGCGTCTCCGCCACTGCCGCGATATGCGCCTCGGCGAGATCGCGGGCGGAGAATTCCTTCTTGCGAAGGCCGGCGCGCGCCTCGGCAATGGTGAGGTCGGTGAGCGCCGCCATCACTCCACCACCTTCGGCACCAGGAAGAACCCCAGCGCCTGCTGCGGCGCGTTGGCGAGGATCTTCTCCGGCTGGCCGCCGTCCGTCACCTTGTCTTCGCGCATCGGCAGCGTCATTTCGGCGACGCTCGCCATCGGCTCGACGCCGTCGGTCGAAACCTCATTCAACTGCTCGATCCAGGTGAGGATGCCGGAGAGCTCGCCGGCGAGGCGCTCGAGGTCGCTCTCGGGCACCTTGATCCGCGCCAGGGTGGCGATCCGCGCCACGGTGGCCTTGTCCAATGCCATGATGTAGATGTCTCCCGTGGCCCGCGCCCGAGGGGCCGCGCGCCCTATTGGGCGATCCCTTAGCACCCGACATGGCGATCTGCAACCCCAGCGACCTCAAGCGATTCCTGAAACCGGGCGAGCGGCTGCTCGGCCTCGATGTCGGCAGCAAGACCGTCGGGCTGGCGCTTTCCGATACCCGCCTCGCGGTGGCGACGCCGCTGCGCACCCTCCGCCGCGGCCGCTTCAAGGCGGATGCCGCGGAGATCTTGCGGGAGGCCGCGACCCAGGGCGCCGGCGGACTGGTGGTCGGGCTTCCCCTCGCCCTCGACGGGCGGGAGAGCCCGCGCTCCCAGTCGGTGCGCCAGTTCGTGCAGAACCTCCTCGCCATCCGGGACCTGCCGGTCGCCTTCTGGGACGAGCGGCTCTCCACCGCCGCGGTGGAACGCGGCATGATCGAGGCCGACCTCACCCGCCGCCGCCGGAGCGAGATCATCGACAGCGCGGCTGCCGCCTATATCCTGCAGGGATTGCTGGACCGGCTGGGCTATGCGCCGGCGGCATCGGCAACGCGAAATTAATAATTCGATAGGTTTAATTCCGGCCCTCTTGATCCTTGCTGCCGCGCCTCAGGCTTGGCAGCATGCGGCGCCAAGGGGGTGGTCGAAACCGGGAGACGAGCCGGTACGACCTCGGCAAAGATCGTCAGGACGGTGCTGACATGATGAGACGAATTGGACGCCGCTCCCTCCTTCGGCTGGCGAGCGCGATCGCTGCGACCGGCAGCTTCACCCTGTTCTCCCGCGACATCCGCGCCGCCGCATCGCCGCCGGCCTACAAGCTCGGCACCGGCGACAAGCTCCGCCTCACCGTCTACGGCGAGCCCAACCTCTCCGGCAGCTTCGACGTCAACGACCAGGGCGCGGTGACGCTGCCGCTGATCGGCGCCGTCAAGGTGTCCGGCAGCACCATCAGCGAGGCCGAGGCCGAGATCACCCAGCGCTACGGCAAGGACTACCTGGTCAATCCCCGGGTCAATATCGAGGTGCTGAACTACCGGCCCTTCTTCATTCTGGGCGAAGTCGGCCACCCCGCCAGCTATCCCTATATCGTCGGCATGACGGTCATCAACGCGATCGCGCTTGCCGGCGGCTACACCGCGCGCGCCAACCGCGACCGCATCGTGATCAAGCGCGCCTCCGACCCCGGTGCCGGCGAGCAGCCGGCGGCGGAGGACGACCCCGTCCTGCCGGGCGACGTGATCCGGGTTCCCGAGCGCTTCTTCTAAGAGACCGGCTGGCTCCCCACACCCTGCGGGCGCGGCGCGTCCCTGCGACGCCGCTCGCCCTTGCCCGCGAGCCCCGCTCTGTGGCACCCACGCGCGACAGCCATGGGAGGAGCGCGGGATGGCCGGGCCGCTGAGCGGGGTGAAGATTCTCGACATGAGCCGGGTGCTGGCGGGGCCGAGCTGCGCGCAGCTCCTCGGCGATCTCGGCGCCGATGTCATCAAGGTGGAGCGCCCCGGCGAGGGCGACGACACCCGCAAATGGGGCCCTCCTTATCTCAAGGACGCGGCCGGCCGGGATACGACGGAGAGCGCCTACTACCTTGCCGCCAACCGCGCCAAGCGCTCCCTCGCCCTCGACTTCACCAAGCCCGAAGGGCAGGCGATCGCGCGCCGCCTCGCCGCCCAGTCCGACGTGCTGATCGAGAATTACAAGCTCGGCACCCTCGCCCGCTACGGGCTCGCCTATCCCGATCTGCACGGCGAGTTCCCGCGCCTCGTCTATTGCTCGATCACCGGCTTCGGCCAGACCGGCCCCTACGCGCCGCGGGCGGGCTACGACTACCTGATCCAGGCCATGGGCGGGATCATGAGCCTCACCGGCGAGCCCAGGGGCGAGCCGATGAAGGTGGCGGTCGCCATCGCCGACCTCATGACCGGTGTCTACAGCTCGACCGCGATCCTGGCGGCGCTCCGCCATCGCGACCTGACCGGCGAGGGCCAGCAGATCGACATGGCGCTCCTCGACGTGCAGGTCGCCTGGCTCGCCAATCTAGGCCAGAGCTACCTCACCTCCGGCAAGCTGCCGGAGCGGCTCGGCAACGCGCACGCCACCGTCGTGCCCTATCAGGTGTTTCCCACCGCCGACGGCCACATCGTGCTGGCGGTCGGCAATGACGGGCAGTTCCGCAAGTTCTGCGCCTTCGCGGGCGCGCCGGAGCTTGCCGAGGACCCGCGCTTCGCCAGCAACTCGAACCGCATCCGCAACCGCGCCGGGCTGGTGCCGGAGCTGGCGGCGCTCCTCGCCCGGCAGCCCTCGGCCCACTGGATCGAGGGCCTCGAGAGGCAAGGCGTGCCCTGCGGCCCGATCAACCGCCTCGACCAGGTCTTCGCCGATCCACAGGTGGTGGCGCGCCAGATGACGGTGGAGATGCCGCATCCCGCCGCCGGCGGCGCGCCGACGCGGCTCATCGCCAATCCGATCAAGCTCTCGGAGACGCCGGTCGAATACCGCCGCGCCCCGCCGATGCTGGGCCAGCACAGCGAGGAGATCCTCGGCGAGCGGCTCGGATTCTCCGCCGCGGAGATCGCGGGGCTGCGTGAGCGCGGCGTGATCTAGCGCGGATTTCCGCGCTCGGCAAAACGAGTCGTCGCTTTCCTTGCAGTGCGCCGGGCGCATCCCTATAGTCCCGGCTTTAATGACTGGCACCCTGGTTTCTCCCGCCTATCCCCACCGGCACATCCTGGGGATAGAGGGGCTTTCACCCGACGACATCACGCTGCTCCTCGACAAGGCTGAGACCTATGTCGAGCAGAACCGGCAGGCGGACAAGAAGCGCTCGCTGCTGCGCGGCCGCACCATCATCAACCTCTTCTTCGAGAACTCGACGCGGACACGCACCTCCTTCGAGGTGGCGGGCAAGCGCCTCGGCGGCGACGTCATCAACATGTCGGTGGCGGGAAGCTCGATCAAGAAGGGCGAGACGCTGATCGACACCGCGATGACGCTCAACGCCATGCACCCGGACGTGCTGGTGGTGCGGCACTCGGAATCCGGCGCGGTGCACCTGCTGGCGCAGAAGGTGAACTGCGCGGTCATCAACGCCGGCGACGGCGCCCATGAGCATCCGACCCAGGCGCTCCTCGATGCCCTCACCATCCGCCGCCGCAAAGAGCGGCTGCAGGGGCTGGTGGTGGCGATCTGCGGCGACATCCTGCACAGCCGCGTCGCCCGCTCCAACATGCACCTGCTCAACACCATGGGCGCGCGCGTCCGCGTCGTCGCGCCGCGCACCCTCATTCCGGCAGCAATCGATCGCATGGGCGTCGAGGTCTTCCACGACATGGCGGCGGGGCTCAAAGGCGTCGACATCGTGATGATGCTGCGGCTGCAGACCGAGCGCATGCATGGCAGCTTCGTGCCCTCGACCCGCGAGTACTTCCACTTCTTCGGGCTCGACGCCAGGAAGCTCGCGGCGGCGAAGCCCGATGCCCTCATCATGCATCCGGGCCCGATGAACCGCGGCGTCGAGATCGACAGCGAGGTCGCCGACGACATCGACCGCAGCGTGATCCGCCAGCAGGTGGAGATGGGCGTCGCCGTGCGCATGGCGTGCCTGGAGGCGCTCACCCGCGAGATTCCGAACGAGTTCCCGACATGAGCCGGATCTTCCTCCGCAATGCGCGGCTGCTAGATCCCGCCAGCGGGCTCGACCGCAAGGGCAGCCTGCTGGTCGCCGACGGCAAGATCGCCGAGCTCGATCCCCCGCTCGGCAGCTCTACGGCCGGCGCCAAGGAGATCGAGTGCCAGGGCCACTGCCTGGCGCCCGGCCTCGTCGACATGCGGGTCGAGCTGCGCGAGCCCGGCCAGGAGCATGTGGAGACCATGGAGAGCGGCAGCGCCGCCGCGGTGGCCGGCGGCGTCACCACCATGGTGGCGCTCCCCAACACCGAGCCCGCGATCGACGACATCGCCCTCGTCGAGTTCGTCGGCCGCCGCTCCCGCGACATCGGCCGCACCCATATCCGCACCTATGCCGCGGCAACGCGCGGCCTCCGGGGCAAGGAGATCACCGAGATCGGGTTGCTGCAGGCGGCGGGCGCGCTCGCCTTCACCGATGCCCACGCAGCGATCGCCGATGCCGTGGTGATGCGCCGCGCCCTCTCCTACGCCCGCACCTTCGATGCGCTCGTGATCCAGCATCCGGAGGAGCCGGCCCTCGCCGCCGGCGGCGCCATCACCGAGGGCGAGACCGCGACCCGCCTTGGATTGCCGGGCATCACCCCCGCCGCCGAGGTGATGATGGTGGAGCGCGACCTCCGCCTGGTCGAGATCACCGGTGGGCGCCTCCACTTCGCCCATGTCTCGACGGCGGCGGCGATCGAGGCGATCCGCCGCGCCAAGGCGCAGGGGCTGCCGGTCACCTGCGACACCGCCCCCGCCTATTTCGCGCTCAACGAGACGGCGGTCGGCGAGTACCGCACCTTCGCCAAGCTCTCGCCGCCGCTGCGCGTCGAGGAGGACCGCCGCGCCGTGGTCGAGGGACTGAAGGACGGCACCATCGACGCGATCGCCAGCGATCACTCGCCGCATCCCGCGGATTCGAAGCGCCTCCCCTTCACCTCCGCCGAGGCCGGCATCATCGGCCTGGAGACGCTGCTGCCCCTGACGCTGGAGCTGGTGCACAACCGGCATCTCCCGTTGCTGCAAGCGCTGAAGGCGGTGTCGCAGCGCCCGGCGGAGATACTCCGTCTTCCCGCCGGCCGCCTCGCCGAGGGGCAGCCCGCCGATCTCGTGCTGTTCGATCTCGAGCGCCCCTACAAGATTGCCGTCGAGGAATTCCGCTCGAAGTCGAAGAACTCGCCCTTCGACGGCCGCCCAGTGCAGGGCCGCGTCCTTAGGACCATGGTCGAGGGGCGGCTCGTCTTCGGCGGCGAGGCCTGAGGCACGATGCGGCGCGCCGCCCTCATCGGCGCCGCCTCCGGCTGGGGCGCCGGCTTCCGCCATACCCAGGAAGGCCCGCGCGTGCTGCAGCAGCTCGGCCTCGCCGAGCGCCTCGCCGCCGCCGGCATTCCCGCCCACTGGTCCGCCATGGTGGAGGCAGAGCGCGATCACCGCCTCGCCGCAGAGCTGTCGGCGGAAGAGAAGTTCGGCATCGTCGCCCGGCACAATGCGGGCGTGGCCGATGCGGTGGCGGCGGCAATGGCGGCGCGAGAGCTGCCGGTGGTGCTCGGCGGCGACCACGCCATCGCCATCGGCACCTGGGGCGGCGTCGCCCGCGGCATCGGCGCGCCCTCAGGCCTGATCTGGCTCGACGCCCATCTCGACGCGCACACCGCCCAGACCTCGCCCTCGATGAACGCGCACGGCATGAGCGCGGCGGTGCTGCTGGGCCATGGGCTGCCGGAATTCCTGGCGGTGGGCGGCGGCGTGCTGCGGCCGGAGAACCTCTGCTACATCGGCATCCGCTCCTACGAGGTCGCGGAATGGGCGCTGCTGCGCCGGCTCGGCGTGCGGATGATCCACATGGACGAGGTGCACGAGGGCGGCCTCGCCGCCGCGATGGCGGAGGCGCTCGCCATCGCGACTCGCGGCACCGCCGGCTTCGGCCTCACCATCGATCTCGACGGCTTCGATCCCGAAGATGTGCCGGGCGTCGGCCTGCCGGTGCCGGACGGGCTCCGCGCCGCCGAGACCTGCGCGGTGCTGCGCTCCCTCGCCCGCCATCGGGATCTCCGCGCGATCGAGATCGTGGAGTACAATCCCGCTCTCGACCACGCGCAAAAGACCGCCCGCCTCGTGCAGGATCTGCTGACCTCGCTGCTCGTTCCCGCGACCGTGACGCCGCGCGCAGAAGCATTTTCCGACGAAGTGGAAGCCGGTTCGGCGCAGAAAATGCGTCACAACCAACAAGGCGAGAGCGCGTTCCAAGTCAATCGGCTTGGAACGCGCTCGAGCAGCGCCGCCTGATGATGCCGCTCTGGCAGCTCGTCCTCGGGGCGGCCCTCGCCTACCTCCTGGGCTCGGTCCCCTTCGGCCTGCTGCTGACCCGGCTCGCCGGGCTCGGCGATATCAGGCGGATCGGCTCCGGCAATATCGGCGCCACCAACGTGCTGCGTACCGGCCACAAGGGCCTGGCGGCGGCAACCTTGCTGCTCGATCTCGGCAAGGGCGTGGCGGCGGTGCTGATCGGCGCCAGCCTCGCGCCGGAGATGGCGATCGCCGCCGCCATCGGCGTCACCCTCGGCCATATGTTCCCGATCTGGCTGCGCTTCAAAGGCGGCAAAGGCGTCGCCACCGCCGGCGGCGTGCTGCTGGCGCTTTCCTGGCCGGTGGGCGCGGCGGCGTTCGCGACCTGGCTGCTTGTGGCCGCGATCTCCCGCTACTCGTCGCTGGCGGCGCTCGCCGCCTGCGTGCTGGCGCCCGGCTACGCCCTCCTCTTCACCACGACCGACCGCGCCGCCGTGGTCGGCCTCGTCGCCATCCTCGTCATCATCCGCCACCGCGAGAACATCCGTCGCCTGCTGAGCGGCGAGGAAAGCAAGATCAAGCTGAGCGGCAGCGCCGCAGGCTGAACACCGGCGCAGGTTGACGCCGTCGCCGGCCCATGGGCACCCTTGCCGCCCCATGGCTGCCGCCGCGCGCCCGCTCAACCCCGCCGAACGGCTCGACTGGCTGCGGCTCATCCGCACCGAGAACGTCGGGCCGATCACCTTCTACCAGCTCCTCCAGCATTACGGCTCCGCCGCCGCGGCGCTCGAGGCGCTGCCGGAAGTGGCGCGGCGCGGCGGGCGCGGCCGCTCGCTCCGGCTCTGCTCGCGCGGCGAGGCCGAGCGCGAGCTCACCGCCCTCGACAGGGCGGGCGCCCGGCTCCTGGCCTGGGGCGAGCCGGACTATCCGGAGCCACTCGCCGCCGTCGAGGATGCACCGCCGCTGATCTCGGCCAAGGGACAGGTCGAGCTGTTGCGCCGGCGCGCCGTCGCCATCGTGGGCGCGCGAAACGCCTCCACCAACGGAAGGCGGCTCGCCCGCGACATCGCCGGAGATCTCGGCCGCCGTGGTCTCGTGGTGGCCTCCGGCCTCGCGCGCGGCATCGATGCCGCCGCGCATCAGGGCGCGCTCGCCACTGGCACCGTGGCGGTGATCGCCGGCGGCATCGACGTGGTCTATCCCGAGGAGAACCGCGAGCTCCACGAGGCGATCGCCGAGCAAGGCGTGCTGCTGGCGGAGCTGCCGGTCGGCACCGTGCCGCAGGCCCGACACTTCCCACGCCGGAACCGCATCATCTCCGGCATTTCCCTCGGCGTGCTGGTGGTGGAAGCCGCCCTCAAGTCGGGATCCCTGATCACCGCTCGCTTTGCGCTAGAGCAGGGTCGCGATGTTTTCTCTATTCCAGGGTCGCCGCTGGATCCCCGCTGCCGGGGCACCAACGACCTCCTCCGGCGCGGCGCGACCCTCGTGGAAGGAGCCGAGGACGTGGTTTCGGCCCTGGAAGGGTCCCTGGCAACCCGCCCGGCAGAGATTCGCAGAGGGCCTGTGACCTCTTCGCTAACCACTGGAAATATCTCGGAAAAAGAGCTCGATCAGGCAGCCCGTAAGGTGCTGGAAGCGCTGGGGCCGAGCCCGGTGGCGGTTGACGAACTGGTCCGGCAGTGCCAATTGTCTGCGGCGACCGTGGTTACCATCCTTCTAGAACTTGAGCTCGCCGGAAGGCTCGAGCGACATGCAGGCAACCAGGTAACCCTGATTTAACGCCATTGGATAACTCTCTTGCCTGGTAAACCACCTTTGCCAGCGAACATGAACGTCGTCATCGTCGAAAGCCCGGCCAAGGCTAAGACCATCAACAAGTACCTGGGCCGGGACTTC
>DATKPX010000245.1:0-3959 GCA_035523855.1 Allostellaceae bacterium | reverse complement strand
CGCCTTGGCGCGCTCCTGCGCCTCCTCCTTGCTGAGACGCCCGGCCGCCGCCTCGGCGACAAAGTAGCGGATGGTCGAGGCGGCGGTCTCCACCTCGCTGCGCACCGCGACCTGGCGATCCTCGAGGAGCGTCGCCCGGAGAGCGAGCAGTTGCACGCCGAAGGCCGCCACGCTGACGATCACGGCGGCGCCGATCAGCAGGCCGAGCCGCCGCGGGATGGTGAGACGCAGCGCGCGCCGCACCTCGAATCTGGCCGGCTTCGCGGCGGGGTCTGCTTCCGTGATCGTGACGGGGGACATAAGTGGCTCCTTCGCTCTCGACCGAGCTCGATTGCTGGCGACGACACGCGCACCTCCGGCCGCGCCGCCATCGCCATGACGTCGCACCGGCGCCGTTCCAAGGAGCGACACCCCCCAGAGAACGCCGGCTTATAGGTCAGTCGGCTAGATCGCGCATTGATCTCGCGCAGTTAGCGCAAAGTTAGCGCATCGCTACGCGAGCGCTAACGCGGGCGCGCGCCTGCACACCCGCGCAACCGGACGCGGCGAGCTAGGGCTTCGCCACCGCCGGCGCCGAGAGCGCGGCCACATAGCCGCGATTCCAGGTCGGGCTGATGACCACCTCGTCGATGCAGACATGCCGGGGCAGGCAGGCGATATAGCGGATCAGGTCGCCGCAATCCTCCGGCTGCACCATGCGCGCGCGGTCTTCCGCGCTCACCGGCACCGGGCGCTTGTCGAGGATCGGCGTCGCCACCTCGCCGGGACAGACCACGCAGGAGCGGATGCCGTTGACGCACTCCTCCATATTGATGCTGTGGCTCATGGCGACGACGCCGTGCTTGGCGGCGGTATAGCCGGCGCCGCTCATCGGACTGACCCAGCGCCCGGCGCGCGAGGCGGTGTGGATCAGCACGCCGTCCTGCTGCGCCCGCATCATCGGCAGCGCCGCGGTCACCACGTAGAAGGCGCTCCGGAGATTGCCGCCGATGAGCTCGTCGATGCCCGCCGGCGTCAGCCGCTTCCAGTCGCGCTCGACGATATTGAGGCCGGCGTTGTTGACGAGGATGTCGAGCCGGCCCAGCGTCGCCTTGATGGAGGCGGCGATCTTCTCCACCGCGGCGGCGTCCATGAGATCGCCGGGCTCGACACGGGCGGTGCCGCCGCTGCTGCGGATCCGCTCGGCGACGCTTTCCAGCGGCGCGCGGCGGCGGCCGGTCAGCACCACGGTGGCGCCCTCGGCGGCGATGGCGTGCGCGGCGGACTCGCCGATGCCGCTGCCGGCACCGGTGATCCAGGCGACCTTGTCCCTAAGCTGCGGCATTCCTCCCTCCCCTGGGCAAGGCGGGCGGCGCGCCCGCCGAGCCCGAGACTATAGATTGTGGCGCCGGCGCCGCAACGCCATTGCTTGCGATATCAAGGGATTGTTTGGTTCCGCCGAGGGCCAAACTTGTCACCGGCCGGCCGATGCTTGTCACCGCTCTCGGCTACGGGACGCCCATAGGCTGGGCGATCTCGACCAAGAAACCAACCATCAGTCGCGGGAACATGCAGGACGCATCGGTGTCGAGAACAGCCGTGCCCGAAGCCGGGCTGCAGCGGCTCATTCTGCCGGCGACGCTCCTCGTCCTGGTGCTCGCTTTCGGCCTCTCGGCGGCGACGCTCGGGCGGGAGAATTTCTGGATCGACGAGCTGTCCTCGCTCTATTTCTCCGAGCCGACGCATTCCTTCGCCGACGTCGCCTTCAAGATCTGGCCGACCGAGACCAACCCGCCGCTCTACTACCTCTACCTCTATCTCTGGCGCCACCTGGTTCCCTACGCGGATGAGAGCTCGATCCGGGCCGCGAGCCTGATCCCCGCCATCCTCGCCTGCCTCTCGCCGCTGCTCTATTCCTCCCGCGTCATGGCCTATGAGCGCCGGCTCGCGGTGACGCTGCTGCTCGCCTGCTCCCACGGCGTCCTCTATTACGCCGCCGAGGCGCGCGGCTACGCGCTGCTGCTCCTGCTGGCGGTGAATGCGAGCTTCCTCTTCCTGTCGATCCTGCAGGCGATGCGGTCGGGCACCGACCGGATCGGCTGGCGGGTCCTGCTGCTGAGCCTGCTCGCCGCCGCCGCGGCCTGGACGCATCTCTTCGGCATCCTGCTGGCGGCGGCGCTCTTCGCGGTGCTGACGCTCACCGCCATCGTGCGACGCCAGCATGTGCCGCTGATCGTCGGCATGGGCGCCCTCACCGGCGCCGTCTCGATCGTCTGGCCGGTCTCCCACGCCGCCTACATGGAGGCGATCGCCAGCGACCATTGGTTCATCTCGCTCGACTGGGAGAATCTGCTGACGGAATCGAAGGCGCTCGCCTTCATGGCCTTCGGCTATAAATGGTCGGTGATCGCGATCGCCGGCCTCACCTTCGCGGCGCTCGTCCACGGCGCGGCGGCGGCGCGGGCCAGGCCCTCGAGCGAGCATTTCCTGCTGCTCGCGCTGCTCGTCTTCGTGGCCCTGGTCGGGTTGCTGAGCCTCGACAAGCCACTGACCTTCTCGCGGTATTTCATCATCACGCTGCCGGCGATCTACATCATCGTGGTGAATGCCACCGGCGAGGCCGCCGAGCGCGCCCTGTCCCTGCCTGCTGCCGCGCACTTCGCGGCGATGCTGGTCTTCGCGGCGGCGCTCGCCTTCGCCTGGCCGATCTTCGTGCCGGCCAATCGCGAGGACTGGCGGCAGCCGGCGATGGTGGTGAACGAGACCAGCGTCTGCCGTGGCGCGCCGATCCTGGTCGCGGCGGCGCCGCCGGACAGCGGCGATCCCGTCTATCTCTACAGCCACTACCTCGATCCCGCGCAGCAGGTGCGGCTCATTCCGATCCAATCCGCCGCCGCCCTCGACCCGCAGGTCTGGAGCGAGGTCAAGGCATCGCCCTGCCCGGTGAAGATCTGGGCCGGGCATATCGATCCCTGGCGCATGCGGCAGTTTGCGACCGAACTCGGCCAATACGGCGCCGGCTACCGGATCGAGGCCTATCGCAAGGCGTTCCTCTACGTCGCCGCGCGCCAGGCCTCCGGCCTCGCCGCGACCGTCCGCTGATCGTTTCGGCGGCGCCGTCACCCCCTTGGTGAAGGGGCCCGGGGCGCTCTACTATCTCCCGTCAACTGGCCCGAAGAATGCATCCCGCCCGCGGCCGGCGGCATGCGATGCATACCGCAGAGGGAGATTAGACAGTGCTCATCCTATTCCAAAACTGCCGGCTGCTCGATCCCGAGGCAACGGACCTCAAGGACGGCATCAGCGTGCTCGTCGAGGACGGCCGCATCCGCGAGGTCTCCGACCGGCCGATCCGCGCCGGCGAGGCGCAGGTGATCGACGTCGCCGGCAAGACGCTGATGCCCGGCCTGATCGACGCCCACATCCACGTCTATCTCTCCGAGGTCAATATCGGCCGCATGGCGGAGATGCCGATCAGCCTCATGGCGGCGCGCTCCGGCCCGCTGATGCGCGCCATGCTCGACCGCGGCTTCACCACCGTGCGCGACACCGGCGGCGCCGACTGGGGCATCCGCGAGGCGGTGGAGACCGGGCAGATGGTGGGGCCGCGGCTCTTCATCGCCGGCCAGTCGATCAGCCAGACCGGCGGCCACGGCGATTTCCGCAAGCGCACCGAGAGCGACGCGCCCTGCTCCTGCTGCAGCGGCGTCGGCTTCATCTCGCGCATCGCCGATGGCGTGCCGCAGATGCTGCACGCGGTGCGCGACGAGCTGCGCAAGGGCGCCGACCACATCAAGCTGATGGTGTCGGGCGGCGTGGCCTCGCCGCACGACCCCCTCGAGGCGACCCAGTTCACCCGCGAGGAGATCCTGGCGGCGACCGGCGAGACCGCCTCCTGGGGCAGCTACTGCGCCGCCCATGCCTATGGCGCCGACGCCATCCGCCGCGCCGTCGAATGCGGCGTGCGCACCATCGAGCAC
>DATKPX010000244.1:0-2840 GCA_035523855.1 Allostellaceae bacterium | reverse complement strand
TCAGGCTCAGAAACGCCGGAAAGCCGGCCAAGGTGGCGCTTGCCGCCGCCGCTCATAAGCTGCTCACCATCGTCAACGCCATGCTCAGGGACAAAACCACATGGCAAAGCGCTTGACCGCCAACACAGTCGCTCCGTGGTGCGTTTTTCGTGGATGCCCGGCACACGGCCGGGCATGACGACGGTGAGAGGGTGGCCGCCTCAGACCGCGGGCTCTCTCAATAGAACCCCTCGTACCGCCGCTGGTGCGTGGCGGCGTAGAGGTAATCGATCATGGTCACGAAATCGAACACCGGCACGCCGATCGCGTCCTGCAGCGCGCGGGAATAGGGCGGCAGCATCGAGCATTCCAGCAGGATGGCGGCGAGGTCGCGGTGCTCCTGCTTGATGTCGTGGCAGACGCCGATCAGCTCGGCCTCGACGAGGGTGGGATCGATCGAGCCCTTCTCCTCCAGCACCGAGGACTTGAACTCCGGCTCGTCCTGCAGCCCGCGGATGATCACCTTGTTCGGGACGCCGGCGCCGTTCTTGGCGAGGAAGGCCGGCGTCAGGTTGTTGGCGTCGGCGGTGATGACGGCGATCGGCCGCGTGGGCGCGAAGGCATTGGCGATCATGGGGAGCTGCAGCAGGCTCGACAGCATCACCGGGATGCGCACGGCGTCGCGCACCGCCGCCTGGAACTGCAGCATGAAGCCGCAATCGCTGGCGAGGGCGCGCACGCCCTGCCCCTCCAGCACCTTCGCCGCCTCGACCGCCGCCGTCGCGAGATCGGGCGCGCCGCGCAGGCATGCGGCCGTCGAGAGGCCCGGCACCACCTTGTAGAGCACGGGATAGCGGTAGGTGGAGGCGTTGTCGACATCGCCGGGGATGAAGGGGAGCGAGCAGTCGAGCTGCAGGATGCCCACCGCCTGCCCGTAATTGCGCGCCCCGCGCCGCGTTGCATAGACCGTCATGGCTCCTCCTCTGGCGTGCACGCCCACCTGGCACAAGGGTAATTCATCGCGCGATGAGAGGCAAAGCGGCAGAGGTGCGAGCCCTTCAAGATCGAAGTCACCCCCTCACCCTTCCCTCTCCCCCGACGCGGGGGGGAGGGTTGCGCAGGCTTAGCGAGCGGAGCGAGCTTAGGCGGAGCTGGGTGAGGGGGATGGCGCCAGCACCGCGCCTTACCCGCCCACCACGAAGCGGCTCGCCAGCTGCTTCACCGTCTTGATGACGGCCATGGCTACGAGGCGGCCGGTCTTGGGATTGCTCTCGGTGGGGATGACGTCCTCGCGGAAGCTGAAGCTGCCGAAGCGGCCCTGCGCCGCGATCTCGACGACGTGGGTGCGGATGCCGGGGTCGGCGATGATGACGAGGCGGGTGCGGTCGAGGCCGATGCCGGCGAGCGCCGCCGCGGCGGAGATGTTGACGTTCTGCGGATAGCGCCGCGCGCCCTCGCGCACCGGCCCGTCATAGAGCGTGACCGCCGCTCCGAGGCGGTCGAGATCGTGGCTCCGCTCGGCCTCGGTGCCCTTCCAGCTCAGGGGATCCTTGCGCACGGTGACGGTGACCGCGTCGAGGCCGCCCACCGCCGCGCCCGCCAATATGTCGAGCGCGCCGATCCCCGCCGAGGGCACGGTGAGGCGCGCCTTGCCCTGCTCCGCCGCGGCCAGCAGCAGGTTGAAAAGCGTCTCGTCGGTGAGCGCGCCCGCCGAGGTGACCAGCAGGTCGCTGCCGGCGTCGAGCGCGCGCGCCCCATGCTCGCGCACCGCCTGGTGCCCGGCGCATTCCAGCACCGCGTCGAAGCGCTCGGCGAAGAAGGCGTCGGGATCGGCGGTGACGAGGCGGGCCGCTGGCGCCGGCCGCGGCCGGCGGACCAGCACGGCCGGAATGGCGATGCCGGGAAGCTCGCCGCGCTCGGCAGCAGCGATCACCTCGCCGCCGATGGCGCCCAGCCCGATCACGCCCAGCCGCAGCGTCATCGCCTTACTCTGCCGCTGCCGGTGCCGCCGGCGCGCGCCGCGCCGTCAGCCGCTCGATCACCCCGACGATGCCGCGCGGCATGAAGATGATGAAGAGGATCAGCAGGATGCCGTAGATGGTGTTGGCGGCGCCGATGAAATGGGTGCCGAAGGCGATGCGCAGCCCCTCGGTCAGCACCAGGGTCAGCAGCGCCCCCACGGTCGGACCGAGGGCGCTGTACATGCCGCCGGCGATGGCGGCGAAGACGATCTGCAGCGAGACGCCGACGCCGGAGACGGTCTCCGGATTGAGATAAGAAACATACTGCGCGTAGATCGAGCCGCCCATGGCGGTGATGGCGGCGCTGATCACGGTGACGCGCAGCTTCTCGCGCATGACGTCGATGCCGGCGGCGGCGGCGGCGGTCTCGTCCTCGCCGATCGCCTCCAGCGCCGCGTGGCGCATGCCGTGGCTGACGCGGTAGCGGATCGCCAGCACGACGAGCCAGAGCACCAGGGCGATGAAATAGAAATAGCGGCGGTCGGGGAACTGCAGCGCGTACCAGGAAAAGCCCACCGCCCTCGGCGTCATGCCGAGGGAGCCGCCGGTGACGTCGCGCGCCGCCACGATGAAGAGCGCCACCACCTGCCCCAGCGCCAGGGTCACCAGGGCGAAATAGTGGCCGACGATGCGCAGGCGAAAGCAGGGATAGCCGATGACGAGCGCCAGCAGCACCGCGAGCGCCATGCCGGCGGGAATGCCGAGCCAGGGCGTGACGCCGTAGAAGTTCCAGAGCAGCGCCGAGACATAAGCGCCCACCCCCATGAAGGCGCCGTGGCCGATGGAGACCAGGCCGAAGCGCCCCATGAAGGCCCAGGCGGTGTAGATGAAGCTCCAGAT
>DATKPX010000243.1:0-15456 GCA_035523855.1 Allostellaceae bacterium | reverse complement strand
AGGATGCGGTTGATCATCGCATCAATATCGTTCTGTACGGGCAAGTTTATTTCCCGCGCCACCACGTAGTGCGACAGATCGACGGTGAATCGCAGCGCGGGGACAGCATCGAGCAGGCTCATGGTGAAGAGCAGGTCATTGGTCATGCGGCCGCGATGGGTCTCGACATAGACAGGGACGCCCGCCTGCTCCGCCATGCGCTGCCAGCCTTCGAGGATGGGCAAGCATTCCGCCACCGTCATGGGGCAGATGTCGGCCTGGATCGTGATGTGATGGCACCCGAATTCCGCCGCCATCTCCAGGGCCGGCGCGAGCTCCGCCACGCTGCGCGGAAAGACCTGCCCCTCGATGCTGAGGTCGTGCTCGCGGAGAAGCGCCATCAGCGGCGCCACATGCCGGCGATCGTAGAAATGATCGGTCACCCCGTCGAAGCCGGCCGCCGCCACCCGCGCCACCTTCTCCGCCAGGGTCAGCTCGCGCTCCTCCGCGCGGAGCCGCTCCATGCCCCAAAGGGACTGGAAGACAAGCAGCCGCTGCATCACACGCTCCGCCAGCTTTGCGCTTGGGCCGAGGCGAACAGCGCATCGATGACGCGCATCTGGGCGATGGCGTCCTCGACACCGTAGAGCTCGGGTTCAAGGCCGCGGATCGCGCGGGCGAAATGCGTGACCTGCCGCTCGTACTGGTCGACGGCTTGGGTCGGCAGGACACTGACGCTCTCGGTGTCGAGCCCGAGGCTCGTGCTGAGCCGGACGAGGGGTGCCTCTGTCGGGCTTGGGATGTACGGCGCCATCATCTCGATCCGGCCCCGCGTCCCGATCAGCAGGACGCGCTGGCTGGCGCCGTTCTGCATCCCGATGGAGACGCTCTGCTGCCTGCCATCCCCGTAATCAAGGATGGCGCTCGCCTGCCGGTCGATGCCGAAGCGGGGGTCGCGATCCTCGAGCATGATCACCCGCGCGGGCTCGCCCTCGAAGAAGTAGCGTCCCGTGACGACGGCATAGCAGCCGAGGTCGTAGACGGCGCCACCGCCGAAGGCCGGGTTGTTGCGGACGTTGTCGGGGTCGTCATTGGCGATCGTGAGGGACACGTTGATGGCGCGAAGGGGACCGATCGCGCCATCCCGGATGAGGCTGCGCACCATCGGCCATTGCGGGTGATGACGCACCATGAAGCCCTCGGAGAAGCGCAGATGGGCGGGCTTCTCCCGCAGCGCAGCCGCTTCCGCCGCCGTCAGGGCGACCGGCTTCTCACAGAGGACATGCTTGCCCGCCCGCAAGGCGGCGAGCGAGAGCGCGACATGGAGATGGTTGGGGACGGGGATATAGACGGCTTCCACCTCGGGATCGGCCAGAAGCGCGTCGTAGCTCATATAGGACCGGGCGATCCCGAAGGCGGCGGCGGTCTCGCGCGCCGTGTCGGCCGAGCGCGAGGCCAGGGCAACCGCCTCGCACCAGGGACTCGCCGTGAGCGCGGGGATGATGCGGTCGCGCGCGATCTTGGCGGCGCCGAGGACGCCCCAGCGGACGGGATCTGGCTGGGTCTGGTCGCTCATGATCAGGCCGCCACCGTCTCGGCGGCGAGCAGCGACTTGAGCTTGACCGTCGGATCGGCGAGGGCGGTCGGCGACGGGCGGGCGCGCTTCGCGATGAGCATCTCCGCGAGCCTGATCTCGCGGGCGACCTTGCCGATCGGGCCGAAGGCGCTGGCGCCGACCAGCCGCCCCGCCTTGAGATGAAAAAAGAGCGTGGTGCCGCCGAGGTCGCGGGCGACGGTCGTGTCGCCCTCGTCGGGAAGGCCGGCGATCTGCAGGGTCTGCTCGTGCTGATCGGACCAGAACCAGGGAATGACCTCGAAGGCGGCGGTCTCCCCGAGCATCGCCCGGGCCGCGTGGTTGCCATGGTCCTGCGCGTTCCGCCAGGCCTCCAGCCGCAGCCGCCTGCCGTCGAAAACCGGGTGCGGGAAGGCGCAGCAATCCCCGGCGGCGAAGATGTCGGGGTCGTCGGTCATGAGCTGTCCGTCCACGCGGATGCCGTTCTCGATGGCGAGGCCCGCGCGCTCCGCGAGCGCCGTCTCCGGAATGGCACCGACACCGGCGATGACCGCGTCACAGACGAGGCGGCTGCCGTCCGCCAGCACCACCACCGAACCGGCGCCGCTAGGCTCGATCGCGGTGATGCCGACGCCGACGATCAGCCGGATGCCGGCCGCCGCATGGGCCTCCGCGACGACGGCCGCGACCTCGGCAGGCACGGCGCGGCCGAGGATGCGCGGCGCCATCTCGACGACCGTCACCGAGCAGCCGCGTTCGAGGGCGCTGGCGGCAATTTCGAGGCCGATGAAGCCGCCGCCGATCACCACGAGCCGGATGCCGGCCGCGAGGCGCGCCCGCATGGCCAGCGCATCTGTGAAGGTGCGAAGGTAGAGCACGCGCTCGTTATCCGCGCCGGGGGTGTTGAGCAGGCGCGGCCGGGCACCGGTCGCGAGCAGGAGCTTGGCATAGGGAACGCGGCTGCCATCATCGAGCCGTACGGCGTGCCCGGCGCGGTCGATCCCGGTCACGGTCACGCCCGAGAGATGACGGATGCCATGCGCCGCGAGCTGCTCCTCGCTGAGGATCGTGGCGGTGCTCGGCGTGTCCGCTGCGGTCATCGCCGCCTTCGACAGCGGCGGACGTTCGTAGGGCAGGTGGCGCTCCTCGCCGATCAGCGTGACCGGACCGGTGTAGCCGTTCTCGCGAAGGGCCGCGGCGGCGCGAGCGCCAGCCTCCCCGGCGCCGACGATCACGATGCCCGCCTTACTATCCATGGCGCCCTCAGCCGATGTCGACGAAGACGCGGCCGGCTTCCACCTTGACCGGATAGGTCTTCAGATTGATGCAGGCGGGTGCGCCCTTGGCCTGGCCGGTCGGGATGTCGAAGCGGCCGTTATGCTTGGGGCATTCGATGGTCTTGCCCATCACCAGCCCGTTGGCGAGATGCACGCTTTCATGGGTGCAGAGGCCGGCGGTGGCGAAGAACCGGTCATTCTCCAGCCGGTAGAGGGCCAGCGTCACTCCGCCATGGTCGAAGCGGATGACATCCTCTTCCTCGATATCATCCGGCGCGCAGGCATCGACCCAGTTGCTCATCGTGGCGTTTTCCTTGGACTGTTCTTGTGGCGTGAGCGCGGCTCACGCGGCGTCGGCGAGGCGGTCCACCGCAGGCAGGGTAGCCGAGTCAGGCAGGACACGCACCAAGTGGTAGTCAGGGTCCCGCCGCTGCCGCAAAACCGCCGGGATGATCTCCCGATACGCCGCGAAGAGGCTGGGCAAGGCTGGCGGACACTCGCTCCGGATCGCCGCGTGCAGTGCCGGCAGCGCGTGATAGGGTACCATCGGGAACATGTGGTGCTCCACGTGGTAGTTCATGTTCCAGTAGAGGAAGCGCGAGATCGGGTTCATGTAGACCGTGCGGCTGTTGAGCCTGTGGTCGAGCACGTCCTCCGAAAGCCCGGCATGCTGCGTGACGCCGAAGATGATGACGAGCCAGCCGCCGTAGAGCGTCGGCAGACCGATCAGCATCGCCGGCAGCCAGCTGTGCAGCGCGACCGACAGAATGGCGACGGCCGCCAGAAGCGCCAGATAGATGCGCGCCGTGCGGTAGACCTTATGGCGCTCCATCTCGGGGATGAAGGTCGCCTCCTCCGCGTTGAGCCGGCCGGCGGCGTGCAGCGCGAGCTTCCGCAGCGCGAGGATCGACGTCTTGATGGCAAAGAGGTTCAGCAGAAGGGCGATGATATCGGGTGGCCGCTTGACGGAAATCTCGGGGTCGCGGCCGACGATGATGGTGTCGGTATGGTGGCGGGTATGGCTCCAGCGCCACACCGTGGGTTCCCGCATGATCATGAAGCAGGCGAGATTGTAGACGGCGTCATTCATCCAGCGCGTCTTGAAGGCCGTGCCGTGGCCGCATTCGTGCCAGCGCGAATCCGAAGACGAGCCGTAGAGGACGCCGTAGATGATGAAGCAAGGCACCCCGAGCCAGTGGCCCCAGAAATAGGCGCCCGCGCCACCGGAGAGGAGCAGCGCACCGATCCAGACAATCGTGTCGCGGATAGCCGGGGCGTCGCGCCGCTTCATCAGCTCCTTGAGCTGCTTGCGCGGGATCGGTGCCGAATACCAGTCGGCGGAGGCGAGGCCGCGTTCCTCAGCCCGGCGAGCTTCTTCGCCGACGAGGCTGTAATCCCGGCGCTTAACCCTCGGTGGCGTGGCGATGGTGCTGGCTGCGCTCATGCTTGGTCTCCCTTGGAGTCGCTATAACCCAGACCTCGCCTTTGTTAATCCGCCCGCTTGGGGGTTTTCCCTCATTCCGCTAGGGTAGGTCCGTGGACCGCCCGAAACCTCGGCTGGGGTTGGAAGATGTCGCCCGGCATGCCGGGGTCGGCCTTTCGACGGTCGACCGGGTCCTGAACGAACGCGGCAGCGTCTCCGCCGCGACGGAGCGGCGCGTGATCCAGGCCGCGCGCGAGCTTGGCCTGCGCCGGGTGCTGCCGATGCCGCATGCGCGCCAGGTACGGATCGAGGTGGTGCTGGCGCCGTCCGTGACGCCGTTCATGCGGCGCCTGACCAAGGGCATGGAGCAGGTGGCGGCGACGCTGGACCGCTCGATCGTCATCCTCCGCACCAGCATCGACATGCGCGATCCGGCCCATGTCGCCGCGCGTATCGCCGGCTGTCGTGCGGACGGCATCATCATCTATTGCGAGGAGCACCCGGCCAATGTCGCGGCCATCGCGGCGGCGACGGCCGCCGGACGGCCGGTGATCTGCGTGGTCACGGACGTGCCGGATTCGCCGCGGGCTGCTTATGTCGGCATCGATCACGCCAAGGCGGGTCGCACCGCAGGGTTTTTCGTCGCCCGCATGGCGCGCCCGGCCGGCTCGGCGCCCGGCGGCGTGGCCCTGATCCTCTCCACGAGCACGGGCTTTCGCGCCCATAAGCAGCGCATCGACGGGTTCAGGCAGGCCTTGGCCCTGCACCGCGCGGAGGTAACCGTGGCGCCTGTCATGACCTCGGGCGATGATCAGGAACGCGCCTACCACCTGGTGACCCAGGCACTGCGCGAGGCGCCCGACGCGCTTGCCGTCTACAATACCGGTGGCGCGAATGCGGCGGTCGCCCACGCCATTCGGGACGCGGGGCGGGGCGGCCAAGTCCTCTTCGTCGGTCACGAGCTGACGGAGGAGAGCGCGGTCCTGCTGAGGGAAGGGGCGATGACGGTGGCGATCGATCAGGCGCCGGAGTTGCAGGCTCGCCGATCGATCGACCTGATGCTGAGCCGGCTGGGCGTGACGACCGCGGAGGCGATGGGCGGTGAGATCGCCTTCACGCTTCACACGGCGGAAAACTGCTGAGCCGTCCGGCGGGTTTCAGCCGGGCGTGGGTGTCGCGTTCTTCCGCACGGGCCTCGGCCTCCGATCCTCGTCGATCGCGACGAAGGTGAAGACGGCCTTGGTGACCGGGACCGTCGCGGTCTCGAACCGGGTGCGACGTTCGGCCTCGACGTTGATCTTCATAGAGGTCCGGCCCATCGATAGGAGGTCCGCATAGAAACTCACCTCGTCCCCGACATGGACCGGGGAGAGGAAGGCCATGGCGTCGACCGCGACGGTCACGCACCGGCCCTCGGCCAGCCGCATCGCCAGATTCCCGGCGGCCAGATCCATCTGCGCCATCAACCAGCCGCCGAAGATATCGCCGGACGGGTTGGTGTCCGCCGGCATGGCGATCACGCGGATCATCGGTTCGCGCGCGGCCGCCATGCCGGGACTCTCCTTACAGGCTGCGTTCGATCCAGGCCTTGAGCACGCTCTTCGGAGCGGCGCCGACCTGGGTTGCCGCCGGCTTGCCGTCCTTGAACAGGATCAGCGTCGGGATGCCGCGCACGGCGTAGTTATTCGGCGTTTCCGGATTCTCGTCGATGTTGACCTTGGCGATGGTCAGCTTCCCGGCATATTCTGCCGAAATCTCCTCCAGAGCCGGTGAGATGGCGCGGCATGGCCCGCACCATTCCGCCCAGAAGTCGACGACGACGGGCCCGGTGGCCTTCAGAACGTCCGTCTCGAAGCTTGAATCAGTGACAGCCTTGGTGTTGCCAGCCATGGGAGCCTCATGCGTAAGCCGCGCCGCTCGGCGCGGGGTGTTTGCGTTGCGCGAAAGGTGGGACATCCGAAGCCGTTGGGCAAGCGTAGAGCGGCGAGCACCTGTCCTGTCGATGGGGCTGACCGTCGCTGGGCGCAGAGAAAGGTATGCAAGAATTGGGCTCGACTACCATTCTTTACGGCTTCGGCATCAGTCTCGGCGACGGCATCATCGGGCTGCAGGCGCTTTTCGCGGCGCGCAGCCTGGGGGCTATCACGGGAAGGGTCGTGCTCGGCCGGGCGGAGCCGCCCGCCAAGCCCATGGTGCCTCAGCTCTATCGACTCGCCGCCGACTTCGCCGAGGTTATGCCGGTCGCTGAGGCGCCGCGCTCCGGGCAGGTCATCAACATCCGCGACTTCGCTTTCGACCCCCTGTTCGCGCAGGTTGCGATGATCGACTTCTTCCTCATCCGCCTCGGAATCGCACCCGAGTCGGTGCCCGCCACCCTGAAGCGGATGAGCTGGCTCGCGAAGCGCGCGGCACCCCTGTCGCGCCTGCCGCGGCCCGCGGGCTATGTGCTGGTCTGCCCCAACGCCTCGATTGCGCTGCGGGACATGCCCGGCGCGGTGCATGAGGCGCTGCTCGCCCGCCTCTCCGCGCGCGGCTGGGGACCGATCGTCACGCAGGGCCTGCCCTCGGCCGGCGCGGTCACGATGCCACCGGTCACCACGATCGCGGAGCTGTGCGCCTATGTGGCCGGGGCGCGGGCAGTCATCTCGACCGACACGGCCATGATCCATCTCGCCGATGCCTTTTCCGTGCCCTGCCTTGCCTTCATGACGACGCATCGGCCCTGGATGCGGGTCCGCGACTACCCGCTCTGCCGCGCCGTGCATCTCCCGGTGGCCGGGCTCCCCGACAGCATCGAGTTCGTCCGCAGCGAAGCGGATCTGGCGGCGACGCGGGCGGCCTGGTTTCCGGATGGTGCCGATCTGGCCTGGCTCGACCGCGCGCTCGATCAGTTCGAGCCGGCGACACTCGCCGGATGGTGAGTGTCGAGCAGATCCTCCGGCAGCATCGTGACCGTCGCCGTTTCGGTCCAGACCAGGGCGCAGCGAACGGATCGCGACGGGAACATGCTTCGCAGCAGGGCGCGATAGGCGGCCATCTGCCGCAGGTAGAGAATCGGGGTCTTGGCCGGATCGGCCGGCGGCTGCCGCCCGGTTTTGAAGTCGATCGCGACGACCTCCGTCTCCGACACCGCCAAGCGATCGATGATGCCGCTGATCAATAACCCCTCGACCTCGCCGGCCAGCGGGACCTCGGCGCGGCTTCCCGGCGCGAAGGCGGCGGCGAGGGCCGGATGCTCGAGCACGCCGAGGCATTGATCGAGCACGCGCCCGGCTTCCTCGGCGTCGAAGCCGGAGCCGGTGCGGCTGAGGAAGGAGCGGGCGGCGCGGGCGCGATTCGCGGGCGGCAGCTCTGGCAGGTGCTGGAGCAGGCCATGGATCAGTGTGCCGCGTGCGAAGCGGGAGCCGGGCCGGGCATCGGAGCGCACGGGTGAGTCCGCCGGCGGAACCGGGCCGAAAACCGCTTCCGGCGGGCGACTCGGGGTGAGGGGCCGCGTGCGCGGAGGTTCCGATGCCGGCGGCTCTGCCCGCCATTCGGGCGCCCGGCCGATCCAGGGCGGCAGCGGGACCGCATCCGTCGCCCGCGTGACGGCCGGCGGCAGGCGCGCCTGCCGCTTTTGCGGCGTCGCGACAATCCGCCGGGTCTCCGGCCAGAAGCCCGGCGTCTCTTCCAACGGCGCGGCCAGCACGTTGAAGCCGCGGGTGATCAGCTCATGCCAGCTCGGCGAGGTGCTGCCGGGGCCGCCGTTCTCCCAGCCGCAGACGATGAGCCTGTCCTCGGCCCGCGTCATGGCGACGTAGAGCAGCCGATGGTGCTCCTCCGTCCCACGCGCCTGCATCATCGCATGAAACTGCCGGCTCGCCTCGCAATGCGCGTCCTTTCGCGGGCAGAAGATGGGCAGGTCGAGGCCGGTCGTCCCGTCCTTCATCCAGAAGAGCTGCTTGCGGTCGGCCGGCGGCGGGCTGGCGCTGTCCGCCATGATGACGATCGGCGCCTGGAGGCCCTTGGAGGCATGCACCGTCATGATGCGAACCGCGTCTCCGGCGGCGCCGGGCTCGCGCTTGGCCTCCGCCGTCGATTGGCGCAGCCAGTGGAGGAAACCCTGCAGCGAAGGGGCGTGGCTCGCGGCATAGGTGATCGCGGCACCCAGCAGCTCGTCCACCGGCTCCGCCGCCTCGGCGCCCAAGCGGCGGAACAGGCGCGCCCGGCCCCCGAGCGCGCCAAGGGCCTGCGAGAGCAGGGCATGCGGGCTGGCGTAATCCGCGCGATTCTGCAGTGCCTCGAAGAAGGCCCAGGCCGCCGTCCAATCCGGCCGCTCCGATGCCCGGGCCCGCAGGGCCTCGTAGAGGTGGCGCGGTCCTCGTTCGGTCGCGAGGGCCATGAGGCTGTCGTCGGAAAGATCGCCCAAGGGGCTCGTCAGCCAGCAGGCGAAGGCGAGATCGTCCTCGGGCAGCAGCAGGCTGTCGGCCAGCGCCATGAGGTCCTGCACCGCCGCCTGGGCCGTCAGCTCCAGCCGATCGAGCCCGGCGACGGGCACCCCGGCGGCCTTCAGCTCCCGCACCAGGATCGGCGCCAGGGGCGCGCGCTTCTGCAGCAGCACCAGGATGTCGCCCGGTCTGACCGGCCTCCCTTGGCTCTCGAGCAGCGTGCCGCCGTTGGTGAGCCGCGCGATCCATTGCGCGAGGCTGCGCGCCAGCCGGCCGGGGGCCGATGCCTGGGCGAGATTCGTCTCCGGGATCAGCCATGGCTGCGGGGCTTCGACAGCCTCGTGCGGCATCAGCGGCCAAAGCTCCACCTGGCCGCCATCCTCGGGCCGTGCCGAGACATGGAGCAGGCGCGCGCCGCCCGGCTCAACGACGCCGCGCAGCGCCTCCGGATCGGCGAAGACGGCATCGACCAGCGCGAGCACCGGCACCACCGAGCGGAAGGAGACGTCGAGCGCGCCGTCATGCCACCGGCGCTTGCCGCGCCGGACGCGGTCGGCGAGGCGACCGCGCCACTCGTCGAAGGAGCGGAGATCGGCGCCCTGGAAGCCATAGATCGATTGCTTGCGGTCGCCCACGGCGAAGACCGTGCGGCCGGTGCCGTCCCGACTGTCGCGCGCGCCGGCGCCGGCGAAGAACTCCTCCGTCAGGCTGCCGGCGATGGTCCATTGTTCGGGCGCGGTATCCTGCACCTCGTCCAGCAGCAGATGGTCGAGCCCGTGGTCGAGCTTGAAGAGCACCCAGGCGGCGCCGGGGTCGTGCAGCAGCTTGTTGGAGTGGCGGATGAGGTCGCCATAGTCCATCAGCCCCTCCAACTGGCGGCGCCGGGCCTGGCGGCGCAGCACGGGGATGGCAAGCTGAAGGAGCGCCGCCGAGTGAGACGCGAGCCGGTCGGCCGCGAAAGCGTCGGTCAGCGCCACCACGCGGCTCTGCTCGGCCTCGATCACGCCTGCCAGTCCCGGCTCCGCGAGGTCCAGGGTCTTGCCGATAAGCGTGCTGCGCGCACGCGGCTCGCCCTTGTCGGTGAGCAGGCCTTCGACCCAGAGGTGCCAGTTTCGGCGCCGCCCCTCCTCAGCGGCGGCAAGCCAGTCGAGCATCGTCACGGCGCGGGAGCTGGCGGCGGGCGGCCCGCGTCGGGCGATCGTGGTCCAGGCGGCGGAGAGAGCCTTCTGATCGCCGCCGGAGAGAGCCGTCGCCCAAAGCTCCTCCTCGGTTCTCTCGGCCCCGACCACGCGTCGCTGGGCGGCGAGGAGCGTGGAGAGATCAGCGGCGAGCAGGGCATCCGTGCGGTCCCGCGCGCTGTCGATCTGCCCGAGCAGCAGGCCCAGATCTTCCGTGCCGATCTGCACGGCCAGCATGTTCACCGCCGCCGCCATCCCCTGCGCATCGTCATGGATGCGCGAGAGGATAGCCTCCTGCTCCTCACGCAGGCCGATCATCGCGTCCTGGTCCTCGATGAGCCGAAAATGCGGGGAGATGCCGGCTTCGAGCGGAAAGCGCCGCAACAGCGACTGGCAGAACGCGTGGATCGTGTCGATGCGCATGCCGCCGGGCAGGTCGAGGACGATGGCGAAGAGCGACCGCGCCCGGCGGCGGTTCACCGAGGTCGGCAGCACGGAGAGATCCGCGAGCGCGCGGTCAAGCTCGGCATCCGAAAGGCTGACCCAGCGGCCGAGCCGGTCCTGCAGGCGCAAGGCCATTTCGGCGGCGGCGTTGCGGGTGAAGGTGAGGCAGAGGATGCGGCCGGGGTCGACCCCGCCCAGCATCAGCCGGAGCAGCCGGTCCGTGAGCAGTTTGGTTTTGCCCGATCCGGCCGAGGCGGCGACGAAGGTGGAGACGGCCGGGTCGGATGCGGCCCTTTGGTGGCCGCTCGCGCGTACGCGGGCATCATCGGCCGAGGGTGTCGGCGGCAGCGGCAGAGTCGGCTGGACGAGGTTCATGGCCTATCTTGCCCCGTTGAGGACCGAGCTGCCAGCCGCAGATGCCTGCATGCCCGACGGGCTGGGCGCTACGCCTCCTCGGCGAGGCCGGCCCATTCGGCCATGCGCGCGAGCCGGCCATACCCCGATTCCCGCGCCGCCCGGCCGGGATGCGGCCGCGCCAGATAGGGCCGTGCCGCATCGTCAAAATCTGCGATCAACGCGCGCAGCGAAGCCTCGGCACTCGCCACCAGGGCCGCCAACTCGTCCGACTCGGTCACCGGCGTGCTCACCGCCCCCGGCTCGGCGCCGCCGCGCAAACGCCAGTAACTCATCTCGGCGGTGACGCCTGCGAACTCCGTGCCGAAGCCGCCCGCCGCGGCCATCGCGGCCTCCAGCGGCAGCTGTGGTGCGTGGCCCTCCCGCACGCGGCGCGCCTCCGGCACCGTGCCGGTCTTGTAGTCGATGATCCCGAGCCGTCCGTCCCGCCGCCGCTCGATCCGATCGGCCCGGCCGCTGAGGAGGAACTCACCCGCCGGGCCGGGGAGCGTCCACGCGCCCTTGATCTCGGCGCCGATCGCGGTCAGCCCCAGCCCGGGCCGTCGGGCGCTCTCGACCGCGACGATCCACTCGGCAATGCGCAGCAGCCGCGGCCGCCACCAGTTGGCGAGCGCCGGGCGCAGCCGCGCCTCGCCCAGGGCACGCTCCATCGCAAGGGCCAGCCGGCGCGGCGCATCCGGCGGCCAGTCGGCTCCGGCCTCGGCGAGGAAGCGATGCAGGCCCGCATGCACCAGCTGCCCGTAATCGGCGGCATCGGTCGCCTGGTCGAGCGGATCGAGTTCCCACAGCCGAAGGATGTGTCTGGCGTGGATCGCGTAAGGGTCGGCGAGCCAGGTCTCGATCTCGGTGATGCTCAGCCGGCGCGGCCGCAGCCGGACGGCCGGGCGCGGCGCGGGCGGCGGCACCGGCCGGGGCGCCCCTTCAGGCTGATCGAGCGCCCGCGCCCAGCCCTGAGCGGGATGCACCGGCAGCGCCCGACCCATTCCCGCCAACATCGCCTCCAGCCGCTTCAGCCACCGTGCCGGGACGGCCGGTGCGCCGGCCAATCGCCGCGGCGCGCTCAGAACAACCAAGGGCGCGGCGCAGGCCGTCGCCACGAAATCATGCGCCGCCTGGCCGATGACCTCCTCGGGCGACGGCAAGCCCGCTTCGGCCCGCATCCTCCGGCTGAGCCAAGGGCCCGGATCGGTCGAAGGCGGCCACACGCCCTCAACCAGACTTCCGAGCACGATGACCTCGGCGCTCTGCAGGCGGGCCTCCACCAACCCCCAGATCGAAATGCGCGGGTGCAGGGCGGAGCCGGCGCCCATACCACGCGTCGCCCGCCGGCTGCGCACGACATGACCTTCGAGAAGGGCATCGAGAAGACCCGGCAGCGCCGCCGGATCGGCGTCCGGCAGCGTCCTCAGCGCGGTCAGCGCCTCGCCGATGAGGGTGGCGAGCGCCTCGCCTTCCTCGCCGGACCACAATCGGGCCGCCCCGCTCTCCTCGTCCGTGGCGGCGAGCGCCTCGGCCGTCTCGGCGAGCGCCGAGAGCAAGGTGGAGGGGCTCTGCTCCGCGTAGCCCTCGGTCACGCGGAGCAGCGGCAGCAGCGCATCGGCCAAGCGGCCGAGCAAAGCCTCGGCCTCGGCAGACGCGCCGCCGCGCGCCTGCGCCAAGGCGAGCCGCAACCCGCTGAGCCGCGCCGCCGGCCGCGGGCCGCGCAGGCAGGCGAGTTCCAGCGCGCGAGCGGCGGCGCGGCAGACGGCGGGGGACAGGCTCAGCGCCGCCAGCGGATGCTTGAGCATGGCAAGCAGCGGAACCGGCGCGAGCCCATCCGCCACGGCGCGGGCGATGAGGCGGATGAAGGTTGCAGGCGGCGTCTCCGTCAGCGGCTCGCCCGCGCTGTCATCGGCGATGATGCCGAAGCGCGCGAGTTCGGCGACCACCCGGGCCGCCAGCGCGCGGTCGGGCGTGACCAGCACGGCGCGGGCGGCCGGCGTTTCGATCGCATCTCGCAGGATGGCCGCGATGGCCAGGGCCTCCTGCTGCTGGTCGGCCGGTGTCAGGCAGGTGATGCCCTCCAGCGCCAGATCGGCCGGGGCGCGCCAATCGCCGAGAGCCTCCGCCGGGAGCAGGGCCCGGGCGAGCAGCGCCGCCCGCCCGCCCCGGTCTGCGGCATCGCCCCACGGTCTCACGTCGTCGCGGCGGGCGCCGAGGCTGGACAGCAGGCGCTGCATGCCTGCCTGCGGATGTCCGTGCTGAAGGTTCGTCCACACCTCCTCGGTCATGCTCCGATCCAGCCCCTGGAGGATGACGGCGCCCTGCGGCAGCCCTGCCACCACGCGCGCCATATAGGCGACGGCCGGCCGGCCGGCCGTGATCCCCGCCATCCAGACAGGATAGGCGGGCGGCGCCGTCTCCCAGCTCTCGGCCTGGGCATGCAGCAGCCGAACCTGCCGGCCGACCGGATCCATCAGCCCCTGCTCGGCCAGAACCGCCGGCCATTGCTCGGTCGCGATGGCCAGGAAGGTCAGCGTCTTCTGCCAGTGGGCCGCGAGTTCCTCCGGCACCGTCGCGCGCAAGGCCGCGGCGAGCGGCACCTCAGCGCGCTCGGCCTCATCCATGAGGGAGGCGAGTTCGCGGGCCAGCCGCCATGTGGCGTCCAGCCCGCCAGCCGCATGGCCGCTCGCGCGCTCCAGCGCGAGGATCAGTTGCGAGAGCGCCGCGGCGCGCTGCGTCTCCGGCATCGCCGGGGGCAGGGTGAGAGCGGCGCCACTCAAGGCCAGCGCGGCCTCATCGGGCGCGCCGATCGCCGCAATGCGGGGCAGCAGAAGCGGCCGGCCATCGGTGGCGCGCAAGAAGGCTTCGGTGAGCGCCCGCGCGGCGCGGCGCGTGGGCAGCAGGATCAACCCCTCGGCGAGGGGTGCGTCGGCGTGTCGGCTAAGCCAGCTCGTGGCGAGCGCATCCAGGAAGGGCACGCCGGCCGGGATCGACCAGAGAGCCAGACTCACCGCACATCGCCCGAGACATGCTCCCGCAGATCGGCTTCGGCCTGGGCGAGATCGGGCGGCGTCGAGAGATGGAACCAGATGCCGTCATGGACGATGGCGCGCAGCCGGCCCGCCGACATCGCCTTGTCCCAGATCAGGTTCATGCTGAAAGGCGCAGGCGGGGCGTTCGCGAATAGAGCGGGGGCGAGGATCTGCACGCCGGCGAAGATGTAGGGGACCTGCTCATTCTCATTCGGCCGCCTCGGGATCCCCCATTCATCGAGCGCGAAATCGCCGGCACCGACCTCGCTGGCGACCTGCGCACCCCGGTGCAGCAGCAATACCGCATCCGCCTCCTCGATCGCCATGGCGTCAGCCAGCCGCGTGAGGGCGAGCACGGGGCCATCGAGCCAGAAGGCGTCGCCGTTGACGACGAAGAACGGCGCCTCCGCCAACAGCCCGGCGGCCAGCGCCGCCGCCACGGCTCCTCCGGTGTTGCGCAGCGTCTCCTCCCGCAGGACGGTGGTGCTGGGCCCGCTCGTGCGGGCCGCCAGATGAGCCTCGACCTTGTCGGCCTGCCAATGGGTGTTGACGACGACCTGCCGGACCCCGGACTCGGCCAGCCGATCGAGGGCGTGATCAAGCAACGGCCGTCCTTGCAGCGCCAGCATGGGCTTCGCGGTGTCCGCCGTCAGCGGTCGCATGCGTGTGCCGAGCCCGGCGGCCAGAATCATGGCGGATTGCGGATGAGCGTGCGGCCGGGGCTGCGCGGCGTCGGGCAGGGTCATGCGAGGTCCATCAACTGGGGCAGTCGATCCGGCCATCCCGCGAGGAGCGCTCGGCGCGAGCCGTCCGGACGGGGTGTGAGGGTAATCGCGAGTGGATCGGCCGGGGCGTAGCTGCCCAGGCGATCAGGCCATTCGATCAAGGTGATGTCTCGGAAGGCATCGTCCAGCCCCAGCTCGCGCAGATCCGGCCCAGGATTGACCCGCCAAAGATCATAGTGATGCACGATTCCGCGCGGCGTCTCGTAGCTCTGCACCAGGGTGAAGCTCGGGCTGGGGACTTCCAGCGCCGGGTCCCCCGCCATGTCCCGCAACACGGCGCGCGCGAAGGCGCTCTTGCCGGCGCCCAGCGGACCGCTCAGCAGGACCGCATCGCCGGGATGCAGCAGCCGGCCGACGCGCCGAGCCAGCGCCTCGGTCGCGTCGAGAGACGGCAGCGCCAGCTCCAGCGTGTCGAGGGGGGCAGCATCCATCGCGCGACCATGCCCGAAGGCTGGACGGACCGGAAGGCCGCCGCCTATCACCTGTGTTCTCTTTCTGATCCAAGGGATGCGGTATGGCTGAGACCATCGATACCGACGTGGCAATCGTGGGCGCAGGCCCCGCCGGGCTCTTCGCCGTCTTCGAATGTGGCATGCTCAAGATGCGTGCGGTACTCGTCGACGCGCTGGATGCCGTCGGCGGACAATGCACGGCGCTCTATCCCGAGAAGCCGATCTACGACATCCCGGCGCATCCCGCGATCGAGGCCGGGGAGCTGGTCGCTCATCTGGAGGCGCAGATCGCGCCCTTCGCCGCCCCGCGGCTGCTCGGCCGCCGGGTCACCGGTCTGGCCGGCCGGGCCGGCGACTTCACGCTGACCACCGATCACGATGACCGGATCACCGCTCGGGCCGTCATCCTGGCTGCGGGCGCGGGTGCCTTCGGTCCGAACCGGCCGCCGCTCGACGGGCTTGCCGGCTACGAGGCGACGGGCGGGATACA
>DATKPX010000242.1:0-2568 GCA_035523855.1 Allostellaceae bacterium | reverse complement strand
CATGTGGCGAAAGTGCTTCCGGCCGGCCCGCCGGCCTCCGTCGACCTGCTAATGCTGGCGCCGGAGAAGCTGGTCGGCCTGACGCGGGCGCTGACGCCGGCGGAGGCGGCTCTCCTGCCGCCTGCCGACGCGGCCCTGCCGGGCCTCGGGCGGCTCACCGGCCGCGGCAACACCATCAATCTCGAGACCGTGGTGAAGGCCGCGCCCGATCTCATCGTCGATCTCGGCTATGTCGGCGACACCTTCGTGTCGCTCGCCGATCGCGTGCAGCAGCAGACCGGCATTCCCTATGTGCTGATCGGCGGCAGTCTCGCCGAGACGCCCGCGACGCTGCGCAAGCTCGGGAAAGTACTCGGCGCGGAGGCACGGGCGGAGGCGCTCGCGCAGTATGCGGAGGAGACGCTGGCGCTGGTGAAGCGCCGCGTCGACGGCGTGCCGCCGGAGAAGCGTCCCAGCGTCTATATCGCCCGCGGACCGCGCGGGCTCCAGACCGGCGTCGCCGGCTCGATCAACGCGGAGCCGCTCGACCTCTTGGGCGCACGCAACGTGGCAACGCCGTCGCAGGGCGCGCGCATCGCTGCCGAGACCTCCCTGGAGCAGCTCGTCACCTGGCAACCTGACATGATTATCGTGATCGATCCCGGCTTCTTTGCCGCCATGGCGCAGGACCGGGACTGGCAGGCGCTCGCGGCGGTGCGGGCGAAGCGCGTCTATCTCGCGCCGGCACTGCCCTTCGGCTGGGCCGACGAGCCGCCGGCGGCGAACCGCCTCATCGGCTTGCGCTGGCTCGGGAAGCTGCTCTATCCGTCGCTGTTCCCCGAGGATCTCCGCGCCGAGACGCGCCGCTTCTATGCCCTCTTCTATCAGCAGCAACCGAGCGACGCCCAGCTCGACCAGCTCCTCGCCGGCGCGCTTCCGCCGGGCTGAGGCACGCCGCCGCCGCGGCACTGGCGGCGTCAGCCGGCGGCGGGGAAATCCAGCGAGGGAACCGCGGCGACGAGGCGTCTCGTATAGGGGTGCCGCGGCGCGTCGAGGACGGTGTCGGCGCGGCCGATCTCGACGATCTCGCCCTGCTGCATGACGGCGACGCGATCGGCGAAGGCGCGGGCGATCGAGATGTCGTGGGTGATCATCAGGTAGGCGACGCCTTGCCGCCGCTTGATGTCCAGCAGCAGATTCAGGATCTGGCCGCGGATCGACACGTCGGCGCCCGAAAGCGGCTCATCGGCGATGATGAGGCGGGGCTCCATGGCCAGTGCGCGCGCGATCGCCACGCGCTGGCGCTGGCCGCCGCTCAGCTCATGGGGAAAGCGCGCCAGATACTGGCCGCCGGGACGCAGCCCCACACTGTCGAGGAGATCGATGCCCCGGTCGCGCGCGGCATCGCGGCGGCGCAAGGCCTGCGCCAGCAGGTCGCCGATCGTCCGGCGCGGATTGAGCGAGGCGGAGGCGTCCTGGAAGATCGGCTGCATCGCGACGCGGCGGGCGCGGAGCTCGGACGCCGAGAGCTCGCCGAGGTTCGCTCCCGCCAGGAGGACGCGGCCCTGATCCGGCGGCAGCAGCGCGAGCGCGATCCGTCCCAGCGTGGATTTGCCGGAGCCGCTCTCGCCGACCAGCGCCACCGTCTCGCCCTCGGCGACCTCGAGGCTGACCGAGCGCACCGCCTGCACCACCGCGCCGCCGGAGCGGCGGAAGCTCCTGCTGATGCCTTCGAGGGCGAGGAGCGGCGCCGGCATCTAGAGAGCGCCCCCGGGCATCGTCGAAAGATCTCCGGGCGCCGGATAGCGCCAGCATCGCACGTCGTGCGCCTGCTCGCCCGCCAGGCGGACCGATGGCGGCATCGTCCGCGCGCAGTCGGCCATGGCATAGGCGCAGCGGGGCGTGAAGGGACAGCCAGCTGGCGGCGCGGCGAGATTGGGCGGATCGCCGTCGATGGTGGCGAACTGCCCGCGCGCATCGCGCGCCGCCCGCGCCGCCGCCAGCAATCCGACGGTGTAGGGATGGCGCGGCCGCGAGAACACCTCGCGGGACGCGCCGGACTCCACGATGTGCCCGGCATACATGACATAGATGCGGTCGCAGGCCTCGGCGACGATGCCGAGATCGTGGCTGATCAGCAGCATCGCCATCCCGAGCCGCTGCCGGAGGTCGCGCAGCAGCGCCAGGATCTCCGCCTGGGTGGTGACGTCGAGGGCGGTGGTGGGCTCGTCGGCGACCAGGAGCCGCGGACGGCAGGCGAGCGCGATCGCCAGCAGCGCGCGCTGCCGCATGCCGCCGGAAAGCTCGTGCGGATAGGCATCGGCGCAGCTCTCGGGCAGCTTGACGAGAGCGAGGAGCTCGCCGATGCGCCGATCGGTCGCCAGCTCGGGCGTGTGGCGCCGCACGCTCTCGCCGATCTGGCGGCCGACCCGCATCACCGGGTTGAGGTAGCCGAGCGGATCCTGGAAGACGATCGCCACCGGATTGCCGCGCACGCTCTCCCATTCGGCCTGGGTGAAGCCGGTGACGTTGCGTCCGGCGATGGTGATCCGACCCGCTTCGATGGCGGAGCTCCGCTCCGGGTTGAGG
>DATKPX010000241.1:0-2789 GCA_035523855.1 Allostellaceae bacterium | reverse complement strand
GCCTCGAGAGCGGGGTCGGCGAGCATCTCGTCCGGCTGCGCCGCCCGGGCCGCTGGCGTCAGCAGCAGGAGGATGGCGAAAGCGAGACGGAGCTTCATCGCTCGAGCCGCGCGATCAGCGGCAGCAGCGTGCGGTCGACATCCTCGGCGGTGAGCGGTCCCACATGCTTGTAGCGGATGCGGCCGTGACGATCGACGATGAAGGTCTCCGGTACGCCATAGACGCCCCAGTCGATGGCGACGCGTCCGGCATCGACGGCGATCCGTGCGTAGGGATTGCCGAGGCTGGCGATCCAGGCCGCCGCGTCGGCGCGCTGGTCTTTGTAGTCGATGCCATAGACCGGCGCCTTGGCGCGGCGCGCGAAGTCGTTCAGCACCGCGTGCTCCTCGCGGCACGGCACGCACCAGGAGGCGAACATGTTGACCACGCTCACATGCCCGATCAGATCCGCGGTCGAGAGGCCGGCGTCGCCGGCGGCGAGCGGCGGCAGGCTGAATTGCGGCACCGGATGGTCGATGAGCGCCGAGGGCAGCAGGTTCGGATCGCGATCAAGGCCGAAGAAGAGACCGCAGGCGAGCAGGCCGAATGCCGCCGCGGGAAGGAGATAGAGGCCACGGCGCATGGCTCAGTCCGCCGCCGCGGCGATGCCGCCGGCAGGCACCGGCCGCGCCCGGGTCGGCGCGCCGACGCGATGACGCCGGTCGGTGAGGGAGAGGCCGCCGCCCAGCGCCATCAGCGCCGCCCCCAGCCAGATGAAGGGCGCCAGGGGGTGGTGATAGACGCGCACCGTGGCGGTGCCGCCGGGATCGGGATTGTCGATCGCCACATAGACGTTCTCCAGGATGTTCGACCAGATGGCAGTCTTGGTCGATTGATTGTCCTCGAGGGCGAAAAAGCGCTTTTCCGGCTGCAGGGTCGCCAGCATGCGATCACCGCGATAGAGCAGCAGGCGCGCGCGGAGCGCCTGGTGATCCGGGCGCTGGATGCTCTCGATCCCTTCCAGCCGCAGCGTGTAGCCGGCGATCTCGATCGTCTGGCCCGACTTCATCGCCTCGATATGCTGGGCACTCCACGCCGAGGTGGCGACGATGCCGGCGACGGTCACCGCCATGCCGCCATGGGCGAGGCTCATACCCCAGGTGGCGCGCGGCAGCCGGCGCGCCCGCCGCAGCGATTCCGCCAGCGGCCCGGCAAAGAGGTGGAGCCGCTCGGCGAGATCGATCGCAGTCCCCATGCCGAGCCAGGCGGCAAGGCCGAGGCCGAAGGCGGCGAGCACGGAGCGCGCCCCCATCGCCAGCAGGGTTACCGCCGCCACCGCCAGCACCGCGACGAAGGCGAGCTTGAGGCGGAGCAGCGCTGCCAGCAGATCGGCGCGCTTCCAGCTCAGCATCGGCCCCACCGCCATTGCCGCCAACAGCGGCACCATCAGCGGCCCGAAGGTGGCGTTGAAATAAGGTGGGCCCACCGAGATCTTGATGTGCGCCACCACGTCGAGGAAGAGCGGATAGAGGGTTCCCAGCAGCACCGTCGCGGCCGCGGTGGCGAGCAGGAGATTGTTGAGGACGAGGCCGCCCTCGCGAGAGATCGGCGCGAACAGCCCGCCGCCTTCGAGCGCCGGCGCGCGGACGGCGAAGAGCGCGAGCGAGCCGCCGGTGGCGAGCACCAGCAGCAGCAGGATGAAGACACCGCGCGCCGGATCGGAGGCGAAAGCATGCACCGAGGTGAGAACGCCCGAGCGCACCAGGAAGGTGCCGACGAGGCTCAGCGAAAAGGTGAGGATGGCAAGCAGGATGGTCCAGACCTTGAGGGCGTCGCGCTTCTCCACCACGATCGCGGAATGAAGGAGCGCGGTGCCGACGAGCCACGGCATGAAGGAGGCGTTCTCCACCGGGTCCCAGTACCACCAGCCGCCCCAGCCCAGGGTGTAATAGGCCCAGAAGCTGCCCATCGCGATGCCGGTGGTGAGGGTGCACCAGGAGGCGAGTACCCAGGGCCTGACCCAGCGCGCCCAGGCGGGATCGACGCGGCCCTCGATCAGCGCCGCGATCGCGAAGCAGAAGGCGATCGAGAAACCCACATAGCCCAGATAAAGGAAGGGCGGGTGGACGGCGAGGCCGGGATCCTGCAGCACCGGGTTGAGGCCGCGTCCCTCCGGCGGCGGCGGCAGCAGCCGGGTGAAGGGATCGGAGGTGAGCAGGATGAAGAGCAGGAAACCGACGCCGATCATCCCCTGCACCGCCAGCACGCGGGCGCGGAGCGCCGGCGGCAGATTGCCGGCGAAAGCGGCGACGCCGGCGCCGAACAGCGACAGCATGAGGACCCAGAGCAGCATCGAGCCCTCGTGATTGCCCCAGACGCCGGAGAGCTTGTAGAGGAGCGGCTTGGTGCTGGCGGAATTCTCCGCCACATTGAGGAGCGAGAAATCGGAGACCGCGTAGGCGTGCATCAGCGCCAGGAAGGCGAGCGCGATGAGCGCGAACTGAGCGAGCGCCGCCGGCCGGGCGACCGCGAGCAGGGCGGGATTGCCGCGCCCGGCGCCCACCAGCGGCACCGTCGCCTGGATCAGGGCCACGAATAGAGCAAGCGTCAGCGCATAATGTCCGAGCTCATCGATCATGCAAGGCGGACTACCATTTGTAATGAACGGAGACACCTACCACATGGGCGGAGTAGCTCGGGTTGGTGTCGCCCGGCAGCAGCGCATTGCCGTAGGTGGTCGGCACCACGTTCCAGGTGTAGTCGTTCGAGATGAAGCGCTCGAAGGTGTAGCCGAGCCAGAGGGTGGTGCC
>DATKPX010000240.1:0-4246 GCA_035523855.1 Allostellaceae bacterium | reverse complement strand
GGCCAAGGTGGAGGATCCGACGCTCGGCCGCGTCAAGCGCGCCTGCGGCCTCATCGACCGCGCGCTGGAGGAGGGCGAGGAGGGCGCGCCGTCGCTCGGCGAGCTGGCCTCCGCGGTCGGCACCGGCCCGCATCACCTGCTGCGGCTCTTCAAGCGCCATCTCGGCATCACGCCGCGCGAATACGCCGACGCCAGGCGCCTGAAGCGCGTGAAGCAGCATCTCAAGACCGGCGACGGCGTCGCCGACGCGCTCTATGCGGCGGGCTATGGCTCGCCCTCGCGGCTCTACGAGCGCGCCGACGCGCAGCTCGGCATGACGCCCGCCACCTACGGCCGGAACGGCAAGGGCGCCGTCATCGACTTCACCATCGCCCGCTCGCCGCTGGGGCGGCTGCTGGTGGCGGCGACCGAGCGCGGCCTCGCCGCGGTGAGCCTCGGCAGCGACGACGCCAGGCTCGAGGCCGGGCTCAAGGCGGAATATCCGGCGGCGGAGATCCGCCGCGCCGATCAGCGCCTCAAGCCCTGGATATGCCAGATCCTCGACCACCTTGCCGGCGAGCGGCCGAACCTCGAGCTTCCGCTCGACCTGCAGGCGACCGCGTTCCAGCGCCGGGTCTGGCAGGCGCTGCAGAAGATCCCCTACGGCACCACCGCCACCTATGGCGAGGTGGCGAAGGCGATCGGCGAGCCGAAGGCGGTGCGCGCGGTGGCGCAGGCCTGCGCGAACAACCGCGTGGCGCTCGTCATCCCCTGCCACCGGGTGGTGCGCGGCGACGGCGTCTCCGGCGGCTATCGCTGGGGCGTCGAGCGCAAGAAGAAGCTGCTGGCGACGGAGAAGGCCAAGCGGGCGGGGTAGCCGCTGGAGCAGTCACCGTGCGTCCTTCGACGCGCTTCGCTTGCTCAGGATGAGGAAGATCTGAGAGGGCATAAAGAACGGGCCTCATCCTGAGCAAGCGCCCTTCGGGCGCGCGTCGAAGGACGCAACCCGCCTGCCGTTCTTGCCGCGATCGCCGCGAGGCTGCGGCGGAGTCCTCCAAATTCGGGGTAATTCTGGCGGCTCTCCGACGGCTCCGGCACTATAATTCGGCCGGGAACAGCGGGAGGGGCGCGCTTGCTGCCAACGACGACACGGCGATGGAAGAGCGCGGCCTCGCTGCCGCGGGCGATCTGGCTCGCGCTGGCGTTGCTCGCGCCACTCTCCGCTCTCGCCACCGCGCAGACGCCAGCGCCTGCCGAAGCGCCGCCGGCGAAGGTGCAGCAGCTTCTCGATCTGCTCGCCGATCCCGGCGTTCAGCACTGGATCGAGCAGCAGCGGGCGAAGCCGCCGGATGCCGCGCCGCCGGCGCCCGAGATACCCGACAGCATGTCCGGCTACGCCGCCGATCGCATGGCCTCGGTGCACGAGCACGTGATGGCGGTGGTGATGGCGCTGCCGGAGGTGCCGCAGGAGCTGATGAAGGCGGGGCGCACCCTCACCCAGTCCTTCATGGAGCGCGGGCTGATCCGGGTCCTGCTGCTGGTGCTGGGCTTCGTGATCCTGGGCCTCGGCGCCGAGGTGATCTATCGCCGCATCACCACCGGCATCCGCGCCTGGATCATCGCGCTGCCCCTCGACACCGTGCGCCAGCGGGTGAGCGCGATCGGCATCCGCTTCCTCTACGGCACCGGCATGCTGCTCGCCTTCGCGATCGGCAGCGTCGGCGCTTTCCTTGCCCTCGACTGGCCGCCGCTGCTGCGCGAGTTCGTGCTCACTTATCTGATGGCGTTCCTCGCGCTCCGTTTCGCCCTTGTCGTCAGCCGCTTCCTGCTGGCGCCCTATGGCGAGCGTTTCCGCATCCTGCCGATGACGAACGAGGCCGCGCGCTTCTGGCACCGCCGCCTCGCCCTCGCCGTCGGCTGGTTCGCCTTCGGCAGGGTGACGGTGAGCCTGCTGCACAGCCTCGGCATGTCGCTGTCGGCGCGGGACGTCATCCTCTACGGGTTCGGCATCGGGCTGGTGGCGATCGCGATCGATGCGGTGTGGCGGCGGCCGGTCGCCGCGACGGTCGACCGGCGCCGGCTGCCGCACCATGCCGGCGAGTGGCTGCTCTCCGCCTTTGCGGTGCTGCTGTGGCTGCTCCGGGCGGCGGGCGCCATGCCGGCCTTCTGGCTGGCGGTGGTGGTGGTGGGCCTCCCGGCCGCGATCCGCGCGACGCGGCGCGCCACCGATCATCTGCTGCGGCCGCCGGGCGCCGAGGACGCGGAGGAGGCGGTTCCCGACCTGGTCGCCGCCTCGGTGGCGCGCGGGCTGCGCGGGTTGCTGATCGCCGCCGCGGCACTGCTGCTGATCTGGGCCTGGGGCCTCGATTTCCGGGCGCTCGCCCAGGGCGACACCATGATGAGCCTGGTGCGCGGCGTGCTCCACGCGGTGGTGATCCTGCTGCTGGCGGATTTCGCCTGGCACGTGGCGCGCAGCGTCATCGACCGCAAGCTCGCCGGCACCCCGGCGAGCGGCCTCGACGGCGAGGAGACGCGGCGCCACGCGCGGCTGCGCACGCTGCTGCCGATCCTGCGCAACATGATCCTGATCGTGCTGCTGGTGATGGCGGTGCTGATGGCGCTCTCGGCGCTCGGCATCGAGGTCGGGCCGCTGATCGCCGGCGCCGGCGTGGTGGGCGTCGCCGTCGGCTTCGGCGCGCAGACCCTGGTGCGCGACATCATCAGCGGCATCTTCTACGTGCTGGACGACGCCTTCCGCGTCGGCGAGTACATCCAGACCGGCAGCTACAAGGGCACGGTCGAGAGCTTCAGCCTGCGCTCGGTGAAGCTTAGGCATCACCGCGGGCCGCTTTATACGGTGCCGTTCGGCGTGCTGGGCGCGGTGCAGAACATGAGCCGCGACTGGGTGATCGACAAGCTGAGCGTCGGCGTCACCTACGACACCGATCTCGAGAAGGTCAGGAAGCTGGTGAAGCAGGTCGGCAAGGAGCTCCTCGAGGATCCCGAGCTCGCCCCTCACATCATCGAGACGCTGAAGCTGCAGGGCGTCGAGCAGTTCGGCGATTTCGCCATCCAGATGCGGATGAAGATGATGACCAAGCCCGGCGAGCAGTTCGTCATCCGCCGCCGCGCGCTCCACCTCATCAAGAATGCCTTCGACGCCAACGGCATCAAGTTCGCCTACCCCACCGTGCAGATCGCCGGCAACGGCGAGATCGCCGACGCCGCGACCCAGGCCGCGGTGGCGCAGCAGGGGCTGGGGCTGGTGCGGCCCGCCGCGCCGCCGGCGGCGTGAGCGGCGGGACCAGCGAGTCCTTTCCCGGCGCCAGCCGCCTCCGTCGTCCCGTAGCGCGGCATCCAGGCAGTGGCGGGTAGATAGCGCATTTTACGTGCGTCTCCGCGGCTCAGTCCCTCGACGTCATTGTCGCCGATCGTCCGGCTATCTACGATCGAGTCTCCCCAGCTGCTGATGGTGCGACAGCATGGACCGTGCGGGAATCATCGAGGTTCTCGAGCAGTCGACAGCCGAGACCCAGTATAAGTCGCTGCAGAGGGCGGTGCGCTGGCTGGCGGATCGGTTCTACCTGGAAAAGGCGATCGCCGAGCGCGCGGAGAAAGGCATCGCCTGGGCGCAGGCGAATGCCGTGCCGATGATGCTGATCGCCGTCGGCATGATGCTGGTGCCGAGCGGGTGGACCGGCAATGTCAGCTTCGGCCGCGGGGTCAACCGTGCGGTTCTGTTCGGCCCGCACTTCATGTCGGAGAGCAATGAGCCGCCGATCGAGGCGGAGCATGATCTCGCCGCCGTTGCGCTCGCCATCGCCGCGATCCAGGCTCGCAGCTGAGCCCCTACTTCTCCGTCTCCACCAGCCCCTTCACGAACCAGCGCTGCATCGCCACCACCACGATCACCGGCGGGAGCATGGCGAGAAGCGCCACCGCCATGATCAGGTTCCAGCTCGGCGCCACGTCCACCACGTTGACGAGGCGCGAGATCACCAGGACGACAGTGTAGTAGCTCTGCTTGGTGGTGATCACCAAGGGCCAGAGATACTGGTTCCAGCCGTAGATGAACTGGATCACGAAGAGCGCCGCCACCGAGTTGCGCGCGAGCGGCAGCAGGATGTGCCAGAGGAAGCGCAGCGGGCCGGCACCGTCCATGCGCGCGGCCTCGGCGAGCTCCGGCGGCACCGTCATGAAGAACTGCCGGAAGAGGAAGGTGCCGGTGGCGGACGCGATGAGCGGCACGATCAAGCCGGTGTAGCTG
>DATKPX010000239.1:0-10207 GCA_035523855.1 Allostellaceae bacterium | reverse complement strand
ATCCTGCAGGGCGTGTCGTTCCGGCTGCGCGAGGGGACGCTGCTGGGCCTGCTCGGCCGCAATGGCGCCGGCAAGTCCACCTGCATGAACGTGGCGGTCGGGCTCCTGGCGCCGCGGCGGGGCGCGGTGGAGCTGTTCGGCGCCAGGGTCGCGGGCGCGGCGCCGGAGACGATCGCCGCCCTCGGCATGGCGCTGGTGCCGCAGGGGCGCCGGGTCTTCCGCTCGCTGACGGTGGAGGAGAACCTGCGCGTGGTGGCGCGCCGGCCGCGGACGGAGGCCGGCGCCCGCTGGACGCTGAAGACGGTCTACCGGACCTTCCCGCGCCTCTCCGAGCGGCGGCAGCAGACCGCCGGATATCTCTCCGGCGGCGAGCAGCAGATGCTGGCGATCGCGCGGGCGCTGATGACCAATCCGCGCGTGCTGCTGATGGACGAGCCTTCCGAGGGGCTGGCGCCGCAGATCGTCGCCGACGTCATGGCGACCATCCGCACGCTCCGGGAGCGCGGCCTCTCCATCGTGCTGGTGGAGCAGAACGCACGCCTCGTGCTCGACATCGCCGACGACATCGTGATCCTCAACAGCGGCCGGGTTGCCGTAAACAGGGGCGCCGCGGAGCTCAAGCGCGACGGCATCGACCTGCATCAGCATCTCGGCGTCTTCTGAGCCCATCCCCCAGAACGAGGAGGAAATTTCCCATGCTCTACACCTGCAGCCCGGCGCGCGCCGGCGGCGCGATGCTGAAGGCCCGCAAGCCGGGCCGCGGCGGCGCCCGCGCGGCGACCGTCGATATCCACTGCCACGTCCTGACGCCGGAGGCCGACGACCTGATGAGGCCGGTCTTCCAGCCCGAGACGGACGCGCTCTTCAAGTACGCCAACGCGGCGACGCGCGAGGTGAACCGGCAGCAGGGGCAGACCATCCGCAGCATGCTCACCTCGGTGGAGACGCGGCTTGCCGACATGGACAAGCTCGGCATCGACATCCAGGCGATCTCGCCGGCGCCCTCCCAGTACTACTACTGGGCGGATGCCGACCTCACGCGCCAGGCGGCGCGGCGGATCAACGAGCGGATCGCCGAGATCGTCGCCGGCAATCCCGACCGCTTCGTCGGCCTCGGCACGGTGCCGCTGCAGGCGCCGAAGCTGGCGGTGGCCGAGCTGGAGTACCTGGTAAAGGAGCTCGGCCTGCGCGGCGTCGAGATCTGCACCGACGTCGCCGGCGAGGAGATCTCGGCCGAGCGCTTCCGCCCCTTCTTCGCCAAGGCCGAGGAGCTCGGCATCCTCGTCTTCATGCATCCCTCCGGCTATACCGACGGCGGCCGCCTCGCCGACCACTACTTCATCAACGTGATCGGCAATCCTCTCGCCTCCACGGTGGCGGTGAGCCATCTCATCTTCGGCGGCGTGCTCGACGCCTATCCGCGCCTCAAGATGTGCGTCGCTCATGGCGGCGGCTTCCTGCCGGCCTATTCCGGCCGCATGGACCACGCCCACCGCGCGCGCTCCGACTGCCGCCGCCTGATCAGGAAGGCGCCCACCAGCTATCTGAAGAAGCTCTACTTCGACACCGTCGTCTTCACCGATCACCAGCTCCAGTACCTGGTGCGGCAATACGGCAGCGACCACATCCTGCTCGGCAGCGACTACCCCTATGACATGGCGGATCCCGATCCGGTCGGCCACGTGATGGGCGCCCGCGGCCTCACCGGCGCCGAGAAGGCGGCGGTGCTCGGCGGCAACGCGGCAAAGCTGCTGCGCATCAAGCTGCCGAAGCCCGCCGCCGCAAAGCCGAAAGCCCGGGGCAAGAGCAAGCGACGCGCTCGATAAGCCCCTCTTATCCGAGCCATTTCCCGATTGTCTTGGCGTGGCCGGACGGGCGGCCGGATAATTCCGGCTGTCCGAACCGCACCCAAGGACCAAGGGAATGACCAAGGAAACCGTGCTGCGTCGACTGGACGCCGTCGTCGACGCGTTCTGCAACCGCGTGCCCTATTTCCGCGAGGCGATGACGCCCGGCCGCGCCAGGACCTTCGTCAAGCAGCACCGCCTCAACACGCGCCAGCGCAACTCCGTCCTGAAGCTGCGGGTCGCCACCAACTGCACCGACTGGGACACGCGGATGCGCATCATCCGCGCCTGCACCGAGGAAGTGATCGCCGATCACGAGCATGGCGGCGGCAAGGCGCACTGGCAGATCATCGAGGAGCTCGGCTCCCATATCGGCCTCTCGCTGGAGGAGATCCGCGCGGCCGAGCCGCTGCCCTCGACGCAGATCTGCTGGGCCGCCTGGGAAGGGCTGATGAGCAACCGGCACTGGCTCGAAGGCATCGTCGCCAACACCTGCGCCGAGCGCGTCAACGTGCCGGGCTATGGCAAGGGCGCCATCAACGAGCGTGGCTGGTTCGGCCTCGAGCGCGACCGCTGGCGCAAGCTGTTCCGCCTCAGCGACGAGCAGCTCGACTTCTTCGAGCTGCACGAGCAGGCCGATATCGAGCATTCCAATATGGGATGGCAGGCGGTCGGCCGGTTCGCGGAGGAATACGGCATGGAGGACGCGGTGGTGAAGGCGTGCGAGATCAACCTCCATGTCTGGGAACTCTACCTCACGGGCATCGCGGCGGCGGGGGATGCGCTGGATAAGGCGAGGTGAGAAAAATTACCTCTCCCCCGCTATCGCGGCGGAGATGGTCCTCAAATGCCGGCCCTACCCCACCTTGTCCAGCGGATGGATCGGGCGGCGGACCTTGGTGAAGAGCTCGGGCGTGTAGATCTCCGAGCAGAGGGCGCCGGTGTCCGCCAGCACCACCTGCCGCGCGATCGGCTCGAAGGCGGCGCGGAAGTGGTGCATGGATTTGACCGCCACGGTCTGGTAGCGCGTCGGATCGATGCCGAGAGAGGTAAGCTGACCAAGATCGTTCGCCTGGCCGTTGTTGGTGATGAGCACGATGTCGATGCCGCCGACCCGGAACACCAGGGAGGGGCCATAGTCGCGGGCGACGCCGCCACCCATCGGCCCGTAGGCGATGAACTTGCCGTTGCCGATGCAGGTGACCTCGCCGGTCAAGGTCAGCGGTCCGCCGCCCATGCGGGGATCGGTCTTGCCGCCGAGGGCGAGCGTCGCCTTGGCGCCGATCCCGGCCTTGATGCCCTGCTGCACCGCCTCGGGATCGCAGATGGCGTGGAAGGCGACGCCCGGCAGCTCCGCCGCCACCATCGCCTTGAGCAGCGCCGTCGCGTCGCCATAGCCGCCGCCGCCGGGATTGTCGGTGTAGTCGGCGATCACCAGCGGCTTGTCGCCGGGCTTGCCCCGGCGCGCCAGCTCCACCACCTCGGCGACCGGCAGCAGCTTTGCGGTGTTGACCTCGCGCGTTTCCCAGGCGAAGTCCATCAGCTGCTCGGCAATCGCCTGGCCGCGCGGGCTGGCGCCGTCGGTGGTGACGGTGACGGTGGGGCCGACGTCGCGGATGTCGGCGCGGGAGAAGCCGGCGCAGACGCTGACGACCAGCGCATCGCCACGCTCCTCGGCGGCGCCAGCGCGCGCCAGCGCCTCCACCATCGGCCCGCTCTGGGTGCGGCCGTGGTTGAGGCCATAGATGGTGGGGCGGCGCGCGATCACCGTCCGGGGCCTGACCTCGCCGTTCATCGCGCGCTCAAGCAGCTCGGCGCCCTGCCAGGCGCGCTCGTACTGGTCGATGTGCGGATATGTGCGGAAGGCGATGAGGGCGCTCGCATGCTCCGCCATCGCATCCGACACGTTGGCGTGGAGATCGAGGGTGGCGATGACCGGCGCCTCCCGGCCGATGACGCCGCGGAGCCGGCGCAGCAGCTCGCCCTCGCCGTCCTCGAAGCCCTCCACCACCATGGCACCGTGCAGGTGCAGCAGCGCGCCGTCGACCGGCCCCTGCCACCGCGCCGCCTCCAGCACCATCCGCGTGAGCTCCTCGAAGGCCGCGGCGGTGACCAGGCCCGAGGGGTTGGCGCTGGCGGAGACCGGATGGATCAGGGTCCAGCCATATTTGTCCGCCGCCTCGAAGGTAGCCCCCAAGGCGGAGCGCGTGTTGCGATAGGCGGCGGCGATCTCGTTCTCGAGGTGGAAGTCCCGGCGGCGGAACGCCGCCATGTCCGTCAGCACGCGGCTGAAGGTGTTGGTCTCATGCATGATCCGGGCGGCAAGCACGCGTTTCGCCATGGCTTCCTCGTTCTCCCAGGAGCTCCTTGCGGCATCGAAGTTGTGGCACGGCCGCGCGCTTTTTGTACAGCCGGGCGGCGGGCCGGCGATGCTATCATCCCCGAGCGATCGCCCGGCCATCGAAGCCGGCGCGGGACACCGCAGGGGATTGGGGTGGGGGCATGCTGAGTTGGGTCAGGATCGCGGCCGCCGCCCTGCTGCTTGCCGCCTGCCTTGCCGGCCGACCGGCCGCCGGCGCGCCGGCGTTGCCGACGCCCGATCATATCGTCATCGTCGTGATGGAGAATCATTCCTTCGACGAGATCATGAAAGGGCCGTCGACGCCCTTCCTGCAGGAGCTCGGCCGGCGCGGCGCGGTGTTCGTGAACTCCCTCGCCGTCGAGCACCCGAGCCAGCCGAACTACTACGCCCTCTTCACCGGCTCGACCTGGGACGTGCATGACGACGACTATCATTCCTTCAAGCAGCCGACCCTCGCGGGACAGCTGAAAGGCATCAACCGGAGCTTCGTCGGCTACGCGGAATCCGCCGCCCCCCGCAAGCACCTGCCCTGGGAATCCTTCGAGGAATCGAGCGAGCTCGGCAAGAGCTTCGGCCGCTTCCCGCGCGACTTCACCCAGCTGCCGACGGTGAGCTTCGTCATTCCCGACGACGACGACGACATGCATGACGGCTCCGTGCGCGACGGCGACACCTGGCTGCTGCGCCATATCGGCGCCTATGCCGACTGGTGCCTCACCCACAACAGCCTGCTCATCATCACCTTCGACGAGGACGACAATCTCAGCGACAACCGCATTCCCACCATCATCTACGGCGACCACGTGAAGCCCGGCCGCTATCAGGACGAGATCAATCACTACGGCATCTTGCGGACGATCCAGGCCATGTACGGCCTGCCGCCGCTCGCCCGCAGCGCCGACGAGCTGCCGATCACCGGCATCTGGCGGACGGAATAGATCCGCCGCCAGGTTTTCTTGCCCGATCGGATAGCGCTCGCGGGTGACCTCCTGCCCATCGGTTGGCTCAATTCTGGACCAGGCAGGTCACAGACGGACCTTCCGGGGTCCTGCTATGAGCAACCCCGAACCCGGCAAGGAGGTCCGATGCCGCCCCGTGGCATGCATGCGCGGCAGTATCACGCGCGGCAGTACCAGGATGCACTGGCTTCCTCGACCGCCCGTCGCGGGCTCGAGATCGCCGTGCTCGTGCCGTGCTACAACGAGGCGCTCACCGTCGCCAAGGTGGTGGCGGATTTCCGCGCGGCGCTGCCGAGGGCGCGCATCTACGTCTACGACAACAACTCCGGCGACGAGACCGCCGACGTGGCGCGTCGCGCCGGCGCCACGGTTCGCCGCGAGACGCTGCAGGGCAAGGGCCATGTGGTGCGCCGGATGTTCGCCGACGTGGAGGCCGACATCTACGTGCTGGTCGACGGCGACGACACCTATGATGCCGCCGCGGCGCCCGAGATGATCGAGCGCCTCATCGAGCAGCAGCTCGACCTCGTCAACGCGCGCCGCGCCGCCGAGAATCCCGGCGCCGCCTACCGCTGGGGCCATCGCGCCGGCAACGCGGCGCTCACCGGCATGGTGGCGCGCATCTTCGGCGACCGGTTCGGCGACATGCTCTCGGGCTACAAGGTGCTCTCGCGCCGCTTCGTGAAATCCTTCCCGATCATCACCTCGAAGGGCTTCGAGATCGAGACCGAGCTCGCCGTCCACGCCCTCGAGCTCAGCATGCCCACCGACGAGCTGGTGACCACCTATCGCGAGCGGCCGGCGGGATCGGTGAGCAAGCTGCGGACCTACCGGGACGCGATCCGCATCCTGCGCGCGATCTTCCTGCTGCTGAAGGAGGAGCGGCCGCTCGCCTTCTTCACCGGCGCCTTCGCGGTGCTGGGCGTGCTGGCGCTTGGTCTCGCGGCGCCCATCGTCGTCACCTTCATCAAGACCGGGCTGGTGCCGCGGCTCCCGACCGCCGTGCTGGCGACCGGCCTGATGCTGCTGGCGTTCCTCAGCCTCGCCTGCGGCCTGATCCTCGACACGGTGACGCGCGGCCGCAAGGAGATGAAGCGGCTGCAGTACCTCGCCTTGCCGGCGGTGGGCGCCGGGCGCGAGCGGGACTAGCCGCGCAGCGCCGCGAGATCGATCGGTCCGTCGAAAAGCCGGCGGAGACTGTCGCGAGCCGCCTCGGCGCGCTGCCGCGGCCAGCCACCGAAAGCGGCGTTGGCGAAGAATTTCTGCTCGATCGCGGCACGCGACAGCGGCTCCTGGGCGCCGCCGCGGAGATGCGGCTGGCGTTCCTCCACGACTTTGCCGTCGGCGAGGGTGGCGCGGATATGGCCGGTGTAGCCGGCGGGATAGGGATTGGCGGGATCGACGACGTAGCGCACCTTCGCCGCCAGCGCGCGCAGGCGCGGATCGCGCGCGGTCGCCTCGGTGAAGGCGGCGAGCCCGGCGTCGCCGAGGATGAATCCGGCGGCGATGCAGAAGGGAGTGCTGAACTTGGCGGCATAGGCATTGGGCGGCGCCTGCTTGAGCGCCAGCGGCTCCCAGAGCCGGTGCACCGTCCCTTCCGCCACCTCGCAGAGGATATCGCTCACCGCCTCGGCGGCGATGCCGCGCCGCGCCAGGCGGATGGCGCAGTCGATATAGGGATGCGTCATCGTCCCGCAGGCGAAAGGCTTGAAGGCGATGGTCGCGGCCACCCACTCGGTGCCGAAGCCGTCCAGCAGCTTGCCGTAATCGCCCGTGGCGGTGTGGGCGAAGCCGTTGAAGAGGCCGTGCGTCCCCTCGAAGACGCTCGCCGGCCCGACGAAGCCGCTGCGCGCCAGCAGCGCGGCACGGATGCCGGACTGCGCCGCCCAGCCGGGATGCAGGCGCTTGGTCCAGGCGCCATCGGCGAGATACTCGATGATGCCGCCCGCCATGCTGCCGGCGATGCCGAGCGCATGCGCGAGCTGGCGTCGATCGAGATCGAGCAGCGCGCCGACCGCCGCGGCGGCGGCCATGGTGCCGAGCACGCTGGTGGGGTGGAAGCCGGCCTTGTGGACGAGGCGCGGCGTCACCAGGCTCAAGCGGCAGATCGCCTCGGCGCCGACGGCGATGCCGCGCAGGACGGCGGCGCCGTCGCGCCCGAACTCCTCCGCCGCCGCCAGCACCGCCGGCACCACCACGGCGCCCGCATGCACTGGCCCGCCCTCGAAGGTGTCGTCGAAATCCTCGCCATGGGCCGCGGTGCCATTGACCAGCGCCGCCATGGCGCAGTCGAAGCGGCGCTCGTGGCCGAGAGCGGTGGCGCCGCCGCTGCCGGTGGCGCCGGCGATCGCCGCCCGCACATAGTCGGCGTGGCGCGCAGCGAGGCAGAGGCCGGCCACATCGAGGACGAGATCCTCGACGGTCTGCCGCAAGGCATCAGGCAGCGCGACCGCGCGCACCGCAACGATGCGCTCGGCAAGCTCTTCGGCGACCGTCGGCTTCGGCATGGCGCTCTCCGTCAGTCGAAGACCCGAACCTCGTCCTTCAAGTCGCGCCAGATGCGGGCGTAGATGTCGCGGAACTCCGGCGCGGTCGCCAGCTCCGCCGGCGGCAGGCGCGGCCGCGACAGCTCGATCGGGATCACCGATTTGACCCGGCCGGGCCGGTTGGTGAACACCACCACCACGTCGGAGAGAAAGATCGCCTCGTGCAGATCGTGCGTCACGAACAGCACGGTCTTGCGCGTGCTCTCCCAGACCTGGAGGAAGAGCTCCTGCAGCAGGAGACGCGTCTGGCTGTCGAGGGCGCCGAAGGGCTCGTCCATCAGCAGCACGTCGGGATCGGTCGCGAAGGTGCGAGCGACGGCGACGCGCTGGCGCATGCCCTGGGAGAGCTCGTGCCGGTAATGGGTCTCGAACTTCTCGAGGCCGACGTGGCGCAGCCACTCGCGCGCCCGCTCGCGGCGGTTGGGGATGCCGCGGATCTCCAGGCCGAACTCGACGTTCTCCACCGCCGTCCGCCAGGGCATCATGCCGTCGCGGGCGAACATGTAGCCGACATCGTGGCGGATGCCGCTGACGCGCTTGCCGTCCACCTCGACGAGGCCGGCGCTCGGCTCCATCAGGCCGGAGATCAGGTTGAGCGCGGTCGACTTGCCGCAGCCGGAGGGGCCGACGATGGTGACGATCGAGCCCTCGGGCACGTCGAGAGAGACGTCCTTCACCGCCAGCACCGGCGGCCGGCCGCGCGGACGGAACACGATCCCGACATCGCTGAGCTTGATCTTCGGCGTCGCGGCGCTGGCAACCATGATCAGGTGCTGGTGAGAGACGGCTTCCAGCGCAGGAGCCGCGCCTCCACCTGGGACATGGCGGTGCTGAAGATCCACGCCACCACGGCGAGCGTCACCAGCCCGGCGAAGACGCCGGCGGTGTTGAAGGTGGAAGCGCTGCTCTCGATCAGGTATCCCAAGCCCTGGTTGGACGCGAGGATCTCGGCGACGATCACGCCAAGAAGCGAATAGGTGAGCCCGAGGTTGAGGCCGGCGAAGATCCAGGGCAGCGCCGAGGGCAGCGTCACCTTCCAGAGCAGGTCGCGCCGGGAGGCGCCCATCAGCCGGGCGATGGTGAGGATGTCGTTGTCGACATTCTTGGCGCCGCTCAGCGTGTTCACCAGCAGGATGAAATAGATCAGGGTGAAGGCGGTCACCACCTTGGCGGCGATCCCGATGCCGAACCAGAGGATGATGAGCGGCGCCAGGGCGATGCGCGGCAGGCTGTTCAGCACCACGATGATCGGCGCCAGCACCTCGTCCCAGAACGGCGAGCGCGCCAGCATGAGGCCGCTGGCGACGCCGAGCACCGAGGAGACCACGAAGGCGATCAGCGCCTCGAAGACGGTCATGGCGACGTCGGTCACCAGCTGGCCGCTGGTGACCAGGCGCCAGAGCTCTTCCGCGACGAGGGCCGGGCTGCTGATCCAGAACACGTCGATGAGGCCCAGCGACACCGCGCCCTGCCAGATCAGCAGGAAGGCGACCACGAGGCCGATGCGCGCCAGCATCACCGGACGCATCGGCGAGCGCGGCGCCGTGCCGAGCCCGTCGCCCGTCTCCAGCTCGGCGGAGGTCAGTGTCATCGCGCCGCCAGCCCGCCGCTCACTGCGTCTTCGCCGCGAACTCGGTCGGCATGTAGTCCTTGGCCACCAGCTTGTCGTAGGGCACGGGCTCGGTGATCTGCTTGGCGCCCATCAGCACGGTGTTGACGTTCTCGATGCCGACCCGCGTCGCCACCGGGCGCCAGATCTCGCGATAGTGCTCGACATATTCCTTGAGCAGCCCCTGGTCGAGGCCGCGCATGTTGACGGCGACCGCCTTCATGACGTCGTCGATGCGGGCGGGATCGGCGATGATCGTCTCCGCCTCGACGACGCTGGCGACCACCGCCTTGGCGGCCGCGGCATGGCTGTCGAGATAGGACTGGCGCGTGAAGACCGCGTTATAGGCGTAGTCGTGATAGACGCCCGGCCCTTCGCCCTTCTCCAGATCGAGGATGGACTTGCCGATCTTGAGGCCGAGCACCGCCTCGGTCTGCGCCGGCTCGATGCCGATCATGGCGTCGACGAGCCCGTTCTTGAGCGCCGCCACCTGGCTCGCGGGATCGCCGCTCGGGATCAGCTTGACGTCGCTCTGCGGATCGAGCCCGGCGAGCGGCAGCAGGAAGCGCAGCGCCAGATCGCTGCTGGCGCCCACCGAGCTGATGCTGATCTTGAGCCCCTTCAAGTCGCGCAGCATCGCCGGGAAGGGCTTCCCCGCATTCGGCGTCGGCACGTTGTTGCCGACGACGAGGGCGAAAGGCGGCTGCGTCTGGTTCAGCACCAGCAGCCTCACGTCCTGGCCCTTGCTCGCCACCAGCACCGCGTGCTCGACGGCGAAGGCGCCGAAATCGGCGGCGCCGCTCACCATGATGTTGGTGACCTGGATGCCCTTGCCGTAGATCAGCTCGGCCTTGACGCCGTGCTTCTCGAAGATGTGCAGCTCT
>DATKPX010000238.1:0-2215 GCA_035523855.1 Allostellaceae bacterium | reverse complement strand
GCCCGCTGCAGCAGGCGGTGAACGCTCTCGGCGCCGATGTTGACGCCGATATCCAAGAGCTTCGCGGCGATCGGTGCCGGCAGGTCGCCCCAGCCGTAGCGGTCCCACCAGTCGCGCCGATAGATCGCCGCCGCCTCGTCTGCCGTCAGCGCGCGGATGCCGGCGCCGCCGAGCTCCGGATAGGAACGGAGCGAGATGCCAAAGTTGGTGAGGCCGCCGGGATCCGCGGGATCGTCGATGAGCCCGCCCTCATGGGCGAGCGCCGTCGCCACCGCGCGGTCGAAGACGGGGTCTCCCATCAGAGATGGCCGAGCCTCAGCGCCAGGGTGACGATGAGCCCGCCCATCGCCATCAGCAGGGAGCCGGCGGCGTAGAGCACCATCACCTCGAGCCGGCTCACCCGCCGCGAGGTCTCGCCGAGCAGCGCCATGATATTGGCGTAGCGCTCGGCACAGACCGCTTCATGCACGGTGAGGCGCGCCTCGGCGGCGGGATCGTCGCTCCAGTCGGCGGCGGTCAGGGACATGGGCTCTGCTCCCGGAAAATCAGAGCCGCGCATCGGCGGCAAGGTGGACGGCGAGCCGCTGTCCCGCGGCGCTGCCGGCGGACGTCGTGGTGCCGAAGCTCACGCTCCACTCGCCCACGATGTCCGCGGCGGTGGCGCTGCAGTCGCTGGCGGTATCGAGGTTGCGGGCCTGGGTGTTGGCGGCGGCGGGATTGAAGAAAGTGATCGCCGGCGGCCGGATCATCCGGGTCGGAAAATTCCAGAGATTCCCCTTCTGCGCCGCGGCGGCGCCGACCGCCTGGGTCGCCGTCCAGACACTCGCCGTCCCGGCGTTCTGCGCGGGGGCGACGGCGAGCGGGAAGGTCTTGCCGTAAAAGCGCTGACAGCGCAGGAGCTCATCGGCGAAATTGGCGCGGCCGAAATAGGTGGCGACCTGCCCGCCCTCGAGCTGGACGTCGCCGATGCGAAGGCTGCGCGCGCTCATCCCCGCAGGAACCGCGAAATCGAGCTCCAGGCAGAGGCCGTTGGCCGCGTTGGCGAGGGCGTCGAGCGGGAACGCACCGGCGGCGCCGTCCCACCAGAGCTGCGTCAACATGCCCGAAGGCAGCGACTGCGCGGCGCCGGTCAGCGCATGCGACAGGGTGGCGAAATTATCCGCGGCATCGGCCGAGCGCAGCACCGGCGTCACGCTCACCGGCTGGCCGCAATCGTGATAGGCAAGAAGCCCCAGCGCCGCGAAGGGATGCAGCGGCGCCACCACCGGATACTGGAAGGCAGGCGCCAGCAGATCGGCCGATGACCGGCTCTCGAGCTTGGTGCGGAAGGCGACCGTCGCCGCTCCGGATGTCGAGAGGTTGGCGGTGCCGATGCCGAGCTGGGCCGGAAACGCACCGTCGGCCACCTGGCCGAAATTGCCGCTCACCCCCGCCCCCGCCTCGGCCTCCCACATGTCGAGGATGTACTGCCAGGAAGTCGAGATCGCGACCGGAGCGACCAGCTGATTGACGCGGCCGTCGCCGTTGACGTTGCGGCGCTTGCCCGCCGCGCCGGCAAGCGCCGCCGTCGCCGCGTCGAGCGCGGATTTATAGGCCGAGCCAGTCTGGCTCGTCATGTCGGAGCGGAGATAGGGCATGGTCGATTCCAGGTAGGCCGGCCGGACCGGCGGGTTGACAACAAAAGCGGGCGCTGGCGGAATGCGCCGCAATGACCTCCGTCGCTATCATCACCACCTGCAAGGGCCGCCTCGGTTTCCTGAAGCAGACGCTGCCGGCGATGGTGGCAACCGGCTTTCCTGTGACGGTGGTTGATTACGATTGCCCGGAAGGCACTGGCGACTTCGTCGCCGCTAATTTCCCTGGCGTCGACGTTGTACGAGTGAAGGACAAGCCGTTATTCAATCTCGCTGAGGCGCGGAATATAGGGGCGCAGCAAACAGCCAGCACTGCGCTTGCATTTATAGATAGCGATATGCTGCTATCAACTCGGTTCGCTGAAACTGCCGTGAATCTTGACTTCGAGACTGCGTTCTTTACAGCAAGCCCCAGTGGACGGGGTGATCTAACCGGTCAGTGTCTCGTTGCATCGCAAGTTTTTCAGAAGGTCGGCGGGTATGACTCGATTATGGTCGGATGGGGCTACGAAGACGCGGATCTTTACGCTCGCCTCGAAACTCGAGGACTGGAGCTTCGGACTCTCCCACCAGGCCTTGTC
>DATKPX010000237.1:0-2609 GCA_035523855.1 Allostellaceae bacterium | reverse complement strand
GCGCGCGGCGTCGAAGCCATCACCCTCGAGGTCGCCGCCGACAACGCACCCGCCCTCAGCCTCTACAAGAGCCTGGGATTCAGCCAGGTGGGGGTGCGCGCCGGCTATTACCGCCGGCCCGATGCCACTCTCATGGACGCGCATCTCTTGCGCCTTATCGTTGCGCCGGCGACCAACTGAGCCGGCCCTCACGCAGGTTTCGGTTTCATTTTGAAGCAACAGCCGGTATCTCTACTGGCCCTAAGAAGCGCACAGTTGTGCGGGCGCGGATTATTGTCTTGCCGGCAGCAATAACCATATTTGTTGTCGAGATCCCGAAGGAATGATCAGAGATGTCCGATAACGCGAACACTAAGGACCTGCTTGCCCTCACGACGGAGATCGTGGCGGCGCATGTGTCCAACAATACGATTGCCGCCGGCGACCTGCCCCAACTGATCAGCCAGGTTTATCAGTCACTTGCGGGAGTTGGCAAAGGTCCCGCGCAGACCGTGGAGCGGCCGGAGCCCGCGGTGCCGGTGAAGAAGTCGATCCATCCCGACTACATCATCTGCCTGGAAGACGGCAAGAAGCTGAAGATGCTGAAGCGGCATCTGAAGACCGCCTACAACATGACGCCCGAGCAATATCGGGAGCGCTGGGCGCTGCCGCCGGACTATCCCATGGTGGCGCCCAACTACGCCCGCCAGCGCTCGCGGCTGGCGAAGGAGATCGGGCTCGGGATCAGAGGCAGAAAAGCCGGCGCGGCCTGAGGCTTAGGGCTGACGCTACGCCGTCATAGGACGGTCAGGGGCTTTTGGCTATAGTAATGGTTTACGGGGTGCGGGCCCGATCCCTGCCGGTGGGGCCATCGGCCGGGCGATCGGGGCAGCATCGCAGTCGTCATGGAAGCCGGCTCTTCCGGCCCCGCGCGGGTGCCGGCGGAGGAACCGGTCTTTGGAGGAGGTGGATTGTCCGCGACGCCCTCGCGCCTTGAGCAGCTCTGCATCGACAAGGGCCTGAAGATGACGGAGCAGCGTCGCATCATCGCGCGGGTGCTGTCGGATTCCGCCGATCACCCCGACGTGGAGGCGGTGCACCGCCGCGCCACCGAGCTCGATCCCCGCATCAGCATCGCCACCGTCTATCGCACCGTGCGCCTCTTCGAGGAGGCGAACATCCTCGCGCGCCATGATTTCGGCGACGGCCGGGCGCGCTACGAGGAGATGCCGAGCAACCATCACGACCACCTCATCGATCTGCAGACCGGCAAGGTCATCGAGTTCAAGAACGAGGCGATCGAGCGCCTGCAGCGCCAGGTCGCGAAAGAGCTGGGCTTCCGCCTCGTCGATCACCGGCTGGAGCTCTACGCCGTGCCCGTCGACGGCAAGCAAGACGACGGCAACGAGAAATGAGCGCGCCCGCCGGTGCCAGTGAGAAGCGATGCGCAGGACCGAGCTTGACCCGATGACCGCCTCCGAGACCGCGCCGGTGGTGGACATCCGCTCGGGCAGCCTCGCGGTGCGCCTGGCCGAGAGCGGCGCCGAGATCGACGCCTCCCAGGCGCTGCGCTATCGCGTGTTCTATGACGAGATGGGCGCGGAGCCCTCGCCGGAGATGGCGCGCCGCCAGCGCGACTTCGACGATTTCGACGATGTCGCCGATCATCTTCTGGTGCTCGATCACGCGCGCGGCACCGGCGCCGGAGCGGTGGTCGGCACCTACCGGCTGATCCGGCGCAGCGCCGCCGAGCGCGCCGGCCGCTTCTACTCCGCCGCCGAGTACGACATCGGCACCATGGTGGCCTATCCCGGCGAGATCCTGGAGCTCGGCCGCTCCTGCGTCGACGTCTCCGCGCGCAGCCGGCCCGCCATGCAGCTGCTGTGGCGCGGCATCGCCGCCTATGTCTTCCATCACCAGATCGATCTCATGTTCGGCTGCGCGAGCCTGCCCGGCACCGATCCGGAGGCGCTCGCGATGCCGCTCTCCTACCTCTATCACCACCACCTGGCGCCGCCGGCGCTGAGGCCGCGGGCGCTGCCGCAGCGCTATGTCGACATGTACCGGCGGCCGGCGGACGGGATCGACCCTGCCCGCGCGCTCACCGAGCTGCCGCCGCTCATCAAGGGCTATCTGCGTCTGGGCGGCTTCGTCGGCGACGGCGCCGTCATCGATCGGCAGTTCAACACCACCGACGTCTCGATCGTCGTGAAGACCGACCTCATCACCGAGAAATACTATCGGCACTATGAGCGGCAGACGCGGGAGGCGGGCGCGCTCTGATGCCCGACCCCTGCCCGTCATGAGCGCCTTTCTGCTGCGCCTCCGGCGGCTCACCTTCTATCTCGGCCTGACCCTGCCGCTGATGCCGGCGCAGGCGGTGCTGCTGCTGCTGCGCTCGCCCTGGGCGGCGAAGCTGCCGCGCCTCTATCACGCGACCGCGGCGCGCGTCCTGGGCTTCGAGGTGACCGTCCTCGGCACGCCCTCGACGCTGCCCTCGACGCTCTTCGTCGCCAACCACACCTCCTACGTGGACATCGAGATCCTGGGCGGCGTCGTCGAAGCCTCCTTCGTCGCCAAGAGCGAGGTGGCGCGCTGGCCGATGTTCGGCTGGCTCGCGCGGCTGCAGC
>DATKPX010000236.1:0-6785 GCA_035523855.1 Allostellaceae bacterium | reverse complement strand
TGCGGCCTCGGCCGCGAGCTCGGCGAGACCGGCACGCTCAATCCCGACGGCGTGCGCTCCGCGCTGCTGCATCTCGACCGTTTCGTGGCGCTGGCGCGCGCCAGCGGCGTCAAGCACCTGGACGCGCTTGCCACCGCGGCGGTGCGCGATGCCAGCGACGGCGCCGCCTTCGTCAAGGAGATCCGCCGGCGCACCGGCGTCGCGGTGAAGATCCTCTCCGGCGACCAGGAAGGCCGCCTCTCGGCGATGGGCGTGATCGCCGGCATTCCCGATGCCAAGGGGGTGATGGGCGATCTCGGCGGCGGCAGCGTCGAGCTGGTGCGGCTCAACGGCGAGCGCATCGGCCGCGGCGACACCCTGCCGATCGGGCCGTTCCGCCTGGCGAGCGTCGGCGGCGACGAGCGCCGCCTCGCGACGGCGATCGACCGTCATGTGGCCTCGCTGCGCTGGCTGCCCGAGCGGCGCGGCGAGACCTTCTACGCCGTCGGCGGCGCCTGGCGCGCGCTCGCGCGCATCCACATGGAGCAGACGCGCTACCCGCTGCACGTGATCCAGGCCTATACGCTCTCCAGGCGCGACGCCGAGGATTTCCTGGGGTTGGTGGCGCGGCTCTCGCGCCGCTCCCTCGAGCAGATCACCACCGTCTCGCGCAAGCGCCTCGAGGTGGTGCCGGTGGCCGCCGAGATCCTGCTGCGCATCCTGGCGGCGATGGAGCCGAAGCGCATCGTCTTCTCGGCGCTGGGACTGCGCGAGGGGCATCTCTACGACCTGCTGCCCGAGCGTGACCGCGAGGCGGATCCGCTGCTCGAGGCCTGCGCCGCGATCGCCGCCAACCATCCGCGCTTCGGCGCCGAAGGCGGCGAGATCGATGCCTGGCTGCAGCCGATCTTCCCGCGCAACGACCCCTATGGGCGCCTGCGGTTTGCCGCGGCCCTGCTGGGCGACGTCGCCTGGGACGATCATCCGGACTATCGCGCCGAGCAGGCGTTCCGCCGCGCGCTCTACATGCCGGCCGCCGGCCTCGACCATCCCGAGCGCGCGTTCCTGGCGATCGCCCTGCACGCGCGCTACGGCGGGCCGGAAGGCGGCGTGCGCGAGATCGTGCGGCGGCTCATCGACGACCGCTCCGCCGAGGAAGCGCGCGTCACCGGCTCCGCGCTCAGGCTCGCCTTCAGCCTCTCGGCCGGCGTTCCCGGCCTGCTGCATCGGGCAAAGCTCAAGGTGGAGCGCGGCGCGCTGGTGCTGCGGGCGCCGGCAAGCGGTCCGCTGCAGGCGGGCGAGGCGGTGGAGCGGCGCCTGGCGGCGCTGGCGCGCAGCCTCAATCTTGAGCCGAAACTGCGCCGCGGGGCCGGCCGGCGCAGCAAGCGCTAGACGTCGGGCGGCGCGGAGCGGAATTCTTCCGAACCTGGGCTCATGAGACCGACCGCGATCCCGTCGGGATCTTCTACCACTGCGTAGCGCGAGCCCCAGAACGCGTCATAGGGCGCTTGCAATCCCTTGTAGCCGGCGCCGGTCAGATCGGCGTAGGTGGCGTCGACCTCGGCGCGCGAGGAAAGCCTGAACCCGACCACGATCCGGCCGCTGAGATCCTCGCGTCCCTGCCAGCCGCGATTCCAGATGCGGGCGAAAGCCGCGCTGTCGAGATCAAGAGCGATGGTCGAGTTCTCGCCCTCGGCGGCGCTCACGTGATGAATCCCGCTTGCGGTGCCCCAGATGCGCGGCTCGGGGATCTCGACGCCAAGCCGGCGGTAGAACGCGATCGAGGCCTCGACGTCGGCGCTGACGACGTTGATCTGGTCGAGCTTGGGAGGCATTGCTCCGTTCAGCCTTTCTCGTCCAGACGGACGAGGCGGATCTGGTTGGTGCCGGCGGTGAGCGCCAGCCGCCCGTGCTTCAGATCGAGGGCGTCGCTGCCGAAGAGCTCTCGCCGCCAGCCGGAAAGCGCCGGAACCTCCGCCTGATCGTTGGCGGCGATGAGCTCGAGATCCTCGGCGCTCGCCACCAGCTTCTGGGCGACGCCATGCTCCTCGCAGCGGAGTTTCAGCAGCACGCGCAGGAGATCCACCAGCGGGCCGATGCCGGGCGGCAGGTCGCGACGCGGCGGCGGCTCGGGATGCGCCTCCTCGGGCAAGGCGAGGGCGTGCTTCACCACCTCCAGCACCTCGGCGCCGAGCTTGCCGTCGACGAAGCCCTTGCCGATGCCGCGGGTGCGCGCGAGGTCGGGCGGGCCGCTTGGCGCGTGGGAGGCGATCTCCAGCAGCTGCTCGTCGCGCAGGATGCGGTTGCGCGGCAGATTGCGCTGCTGCGCCGCGATCTCCCGCCAGGCGGCGAGCTCGCGCAGCAAGGCCAGGGTGCGGCGGTTGCTGCCGCGCAGCTTGAAGCGGCGCCAGGATTCCCGGGGATCGATGGTGTAGGTCCCAGGGTCGGTGAGGATCTTGATCTCCTCGTCGAGCCAGGAGGCGCGGTCGTTGCGCTTGAGGCGGCCCTGCAGCTTCTCGTAGACGGTGCGCAGCGGCACCACGTCGGTGAGGGCGTATTGGATCTGCCGCTCGGTCAAGGGGCGGTGCGACCAGTCGGTGAAGCGGGCGGACTTGTCGATGCGGGCGCCGGCGAGCTTCCCCGCCAGCGTCTCGTAGCTGGCGCTCTCGCCGAAGCCGCAGACCATCGCCGCCACCTGGGTGTCGAAGAGCGGGGCGGGGACCGCTCCCATCATCTTGTGGAAGATCTCGATGTCCTGGCGCGCCGCATGGAACACCTTGAGTACCTGGGTATTGGCCATCAGGGCGAAGAGCGGCGCCAGATCCATGTCCGGCGCCAGCGGGTCGATCGCCGCCGCCTCCTTGGGACCGGCCACCTGGACTAGGCAGAGCTCCGGCCAATAGGTGCGGTCGCGCATGAACTCGGTGTCGACGGTGACGAACTCGGCGGTCGCCTGCCGCGCGCAGAACTCGGTCAGCGCGTCCTTGTCGGTGATCAGGGTCATGGGGTCGCTGCTATACACGCAAAGTCGGCGCCAAGGAAGCCATCCGCGGACCCCGGCCGCGCTTGACAAAGCGCTGATTTCCGTGCGTTCTCCCGCCTCGCCCGAACCCCAGCGGATACCACGCCGATGCACGCCTATCGCACCCATACCTGCGGCGCGTTGCGCCTCGAGGACGCCGGCAAGACCGTGCGGCTTTCCGGCTGGGTCCACCGCAAGCGCGATCACGGGCAGCTGCTGTTCCTGGACCTGCGCGACCACTACGGCATCACCCAGTGCGTGATCGACGTCTCGAGCCCGCTCTTCAAGCAGGTGGATGGGCTGAAGCTCGAGAGCACGGTCACCGTCACCGGCAGCGTGGTGAAGCGCTCGGCCGAGACGGTGAACCCGAAGCTGCCGACCGGCGAGATCGAGCTGAAGGTGGCGGAGCTCGCGGTGCTGTCCGAGGCGGAGCCGCTGCCCTTCCCGGTCAATGCCGAGGCGGACTATCCCGAGGACATGCGGCTCAAATACCGGTTCCTCGATCTGCGCCGCGAGGGCGTGCACGCCAACATCGTGCTGCGCTCCAAGGTGATCGCCTCGATCCGCCGGCGGATGATCGAGCAGGGCTTCACCGAGTTCCAGACGCCGATTCTGACCGCAAGCTCGCCCGAGGGCGCCCGCGACTACCTGGTGCCGAGCCGCATCCATGCCGGCCAGTTCTACGCGCTGCCGCAGGCGCCGCAGCAGTTCAAGCAGCTGCTGATGGTGGCGGGCTTCGACCGCTACTTCCAGATCGCGCCCTGCTTCCGCGACGAGGCGAGCCGCGCGGACCGCTCGCCGGGCGAGTTCTATCAGCTCGACTTCGAGATGTCCTTCGTGACGCAGGACGACGTCTTCGAGGCGATCGGGCCGGTGCTGGCGGGCGTCTTCGAGGAGTTCGGCGGCGGCCGCAAGGTGACCAAGCCGCCGTTTCCGCGCATCACCTATGACGACGCGCTGCTGAAATACGGCACCGACAAGCCGGATCTGCGCAACCCCATCGTGATGAGCGACGTCGGCGAGGTGTTCCGCGGCTCGGGCTTCGGCGTGTTCTCGGCGGCGCTCGAGAAAGGCTCCGTCATCCGCGCGATTCCGGCGCCGGGCTCGGCCGGCCGGCCGCGCAGCTTCTTCGACAAGCTCAACGACTGGGCCAAGGGCGAGGGCGCGCCCGGCCTCGGCTACATCGTCTTCGCCGAGGGTGCCGCCAAGGGGCCGATCGCCAAGTTCCTCGATCCGCCGCGGCTGGAGAAGCTGCGCGAGCTGGCCAAGGTCGGCGATGGCGATGCGGTCTTCTTCGTCTGCGACAAGCCGGAGCCGGCGGCGAAGCTCGCCGGCGCGGCGCGCACTCGCATCGGCCGTGAGCTCGGCCTCATCGCCGAGGGCGAGTTCCGCCTCTGCTGGATCGTCGATTTCCCGATGTACGAGATCGACGAGGAGACCGGCAAGATCGCCTTCAGCCACAATCCCTTCTCGATGCCGCAAGGCGGGCTCGAGGCGCTTCTCACCAGGGATCCGCTCACCATCAAGGCGTTCCAGTACGACATCGTCTGCAACGGCGTCGAGCTCTCCTCGGGCGCCATCCGCAATCACCTGCCGGCGATCATGTACAAGGCGTTCGAGATCGCGGGCTACCCTAACTCCGAGGTGGAGGCGCGCTTCGGCGGCATGCTGAATGCCTTCAAGTACGGCGCGCCGCCCCATGGCGGCTCGGCGCCGGGCATCGACCGCATCGTCATGCTGCTGGCGGACACGCCGAACATCCGCGAGGTGGTGGCCTTCCCGATGAATCAGCAGGCGCAGGATCTGCTCATGCAGGCGCCGGCGCCGGTATCGCCGGAGCGCCTGAAAGAGCTGCATATCCGCGTGGTTATGCCACCGCCCAGCAAGGAAAAATCCGGCTAGGCGAGGGGCTCGGAATCCCCGTCACTTCGCCCCTGCTGCTGGCTCGGGCTTGCAAGAGTCAGCTGTAATAAACTGACTCCAAAGCTTTTTCCTTGTCAGGACTCCGCAGTTCCCGCATCATCGCGCCGAGTCGCGTATCGGGGCGTGCGGCGGGGCGTTCGGGATGGGTCGGTACCTGCTATTGCTGATGCCGTTCCTGCTGGCGGGCTGCGGCCTGCCGCTGGCGGTTACCGTCGGCTCCTATGCGGCCGATGGTGTCAGCTACATCGCGACTGGAAAGTCGGTCACCGATCATGGACTTACCGCGGTGACCGGGCGCGACTGCGCGCTGCTGCGGCCGATCTTCAAGCAGGAGCCAATCTGCGCCGATCAGCCGAAGGCGCGCGCGGATGTGGCGCCGGCGCCGGTGCAGGTGGGACAGAACGCGACGGTCAATCCCGAGCAGATGCCGCTCACCGCTGCCGCCCCGTCGAGCGGCCAGCACTACCTCGTGCTCGGCAGCTTCTCGGACCGTACCCATGCCCAGCAGCTCGCCTCGACCATGGGGGCCAAGGTGGCGGTGGTGGATGCCCGCGTTAACGGCCGCAGGCTGCACCGGGTGGTTGCGGGTCCGCTCAGCGACCGCGAGGTGGCGAGCCTGCGTGGCCGGCTGCATGACCAATCGCGGGTGGCGGCCTGGGAGATCGGCCCGGTGATGGTGGCTTCGGCCCGCTAAAGCGCCGGCCGTTCAGCCGACGGCGCGGAGGCGCGGCACGCGGCGCCGCTTTTGCTCGTACATCGCCATGTCCGCCTGATGGAGCAGAGCCTCCTCGCTCTCGCTGCCGTCATAGGCGGCGAGGCCGAAGCTGGCGCTGAGCGGCAGGGCGGTGCCATCGGCAGTGAGGCAAACCCGCTCGATCGTCTGCCGCAGGATCTCCGCCTTGCGGCCGGCATCCGCCAGGGTGGCGCCCGCCAGCAGGAAGCCGAATTCGTCGCCGCCGAGCCGGCCCACCGCGTCGGTGCGCCGGACCTGGCGAATGAGATCGGCCGACAGCTCCCGCAGCACTCGGTTGCCGGCATCGTGGCCCAGCCGGTCGTTGATCGCCTTGAAGCCGTCGAGGTCGCACATCACCAGGACGCCCGGCTTGCCGCCGTTGCGCGCGGCCTCGAGAGCGCGGCCGAGCTGCGCCAGGAAACCGCGCCGGTTCAGCAGCCGGGTCAGTTCGTCGGTGACCGCCAGCCCCTCGAGATGGGCGAGGCGCGTCTGCAGCTCGAAGATCCGCTCGCGGGCGGCGAGCAGGTTCTCGATCGTCCAGGCGAGCAGCAGCCGCTCCAGGCCGGGGTCGCCGGCGGCCATGGCCGTCGCTGTCGCGACCCGGTTCTCGGGCTCCGCGATCGCCGGCACCGGCCAGGTCTCAGCACTCGACTGCATCTCTCCTCTCCGCACAGGCAGAAGCTCGTTGTCGCCCATACGAACGCAATCGCCATGCCAGCTCTAACTCATTGAAATTCATATCATACCACAAAATGGACACGGCAGTTCATGCCGGGCTCGCGATGGCCTTGGCGCGAACTGCCGAGCGAAAGCGGGTCAGGCCACCCGGTCGCGGGGTGGCCGGCCGGCGAAAAAGGCGTCGAGATTGTCGAGGGCGCGGAATCCCATGGCCTCCCGCGTCTCGCGGGTGGCGCTGCCGAGATGGGGCAGCAGGAAGGTGTTGGGCAGGGCTGGATAGTCCGGGTGCAGCCTGGGCTCGCCGTCGAAGACGTCGAGCCCGGCGGCGGCGATGCGGCCCGATCTGAGGGCGGCGATGAGATCCGCATCCTTGATGACGCCGCCCCGCGCGGTGTTGACGACGATGGCGCCCGGCGGCAGCAGGGCGATCCGCTCGGCATCGATGAAGTG